>JAQBNG010000226.1 GCA_028288675.1 Flavisolibacter sp.
ATCACGGTAATTGATAATTCATCGGCCTGGAGAATGGATGCAACCAAACCTTTGATTGTACCGGAAGTAAATGCAGATGTTCTCACAGCGAACGATAAGATCATTGCCAACCCTAATTGTTCTACCATTCAAATGGTAGTGGCCTTGCAACCACTTCATAAAAAATATGGCATCAAAAGAGTTGTTGTTTCTACGTATCAAAGCGTAACAGGTACCGGCAAAAAAGCGGTTGACCAGTTATTTAACGAACGCCAGGGCAAGGAAGGCGAAATGGCTTATAAATACAGGATTGACCTAAACGCTATTCCGCAGATTGATGTTTTTCTTGACAACGGTTACACCAAAGAAGAAATGAAAATGGTGAACGAGACAAAGAAAATAATGGGTGATGAAAACATTAAAGTAACGGCAACCACTGTTCGCATTCCTGTAATGGGTGGCCATAGCGAAAGCGTAAACATAGAGTTTGAAGCTGATTATGATCTGGCTGAATTAAAACAAATTTTAAGTGATGCGCCGGGTATAATTGTGCAGGATGATACAGCGCAACAACTTTATCCCATGCCTTTACTTGCACATGAAAAAGATGAAGTTTTTGTTGGAAGAATCCGCCGTGATGAAACGCAGCCCAATACTTTAAATATGTGGATCGTCAGCGATAACCTGCGTAAAGGTGCTGCTACCAATGCAGTGCAGATTGCGGAGTATTTAGTAGAGAAAGGCATCCTACAAAAAGAAGTGCAGTTAAGCGAGGTCATTTAACCTCAAAACCTATGAGGTTTCGTTAATGCCTTTTAAGTATTAAGAGGCATCCAAACCTCATAGGTTTTCCACTAAAATATCGTACTCAACGCAATGGCTTCATTCGCTTTTAAATCGGCTTCCACCTGTGCCAGTTTACTGCGTATAGCTTGTATTGGTGATTTGCCCAATGGCAAACGCAAATTGCTATTTCCATTGTGTACGTAATCTACAATAGCATTGGCACCTTTTACCGGGTCGCCTTCCTGTGTACCATCAACTTTGGATATGTACTGATACGTTTGCCCAACTGGTGTTCCGTCATACTCAGGCATTTTAGTCTGCGCCGCTTTTATTGAACTGCCGGCAAACTGTGTGCGAAAAGGGCCTGGTTGTACAATTACTACCTTAATTCCAAACGGCGCTACCTCCTGCGACAACGCCTCGCTAAAACCTTCCAAGGCAAATTTGCTGGTGTTATATACGCCAAAGCCTGCTGTGGCCCTTATACCTGCCTGCGACGATATTTGAATAATATGCCCACTTTTCTGCTTTCGCATCAAGGGCAACAATTCTTTTGTCATAGCAATAGCGCCAAATACATTTGTTTCCATCTGGGCCCTTATTTCTTCCATTGAAAATTCTTCAATAGCGCCTACAGTTCCATAGCCGGCATTATTTACCAGAACGTCTATCACTTTAAATTTTTGAAGTGCCTGCTGCACAGCCGCTTTAATTTGTGCTTCATCCGTTACGTCCATTACTACCCCTAAACCTCCATCGTTGTACTGCTGCGAAAAAGCACTTGCCTGTTCTGCTTTTCTGAAGGTTGCTATTACCTTATCGCCTCTTTCAATAACAGCTTTTGCAAGGGCTTCGCCAAAGCCACTTGATGCACCTGTGATAAACCAAACTTTTGCCATAACTGTAATTTGTATTCTGATGAATGAACAAAGAATTAAGAAGAAAGTTTGCAATAGATGAAAGTCTTTTTCGCCTCTTTTAAAACATAGAAGGTTTTAAAAGCAGCATGAAATTCTATAGAGATTTTTAAAACCTTTTATGTTTGGTCAATCTTCTATAGTGCGGTTAATAAAATTTAAAAATGGTTGCAGTGCTTTGAAACACGCAATCGTTTTTTTATGAAGTGTTGCCTTTGTTAGTTCTTCATCTGCTATCGTTGCTTCTCCAAAAAAGCTTTTTAGCTTAAGGTATCTAATCGCTGGATTTTCTTTTTCATAGCCTTTGGGCACCGTGGTTAAGCTTTGGTCGGCGCCTTTATAAACATCCTTAAAAGTTGTTTTGAATTCTTTGGTGGTAATTATTTTTTCAAATTCGTCCCAATTGTAATCTATTTCCTGGCGCACCTTCTTTAGCGTGACTGCTTCCGGCATCCACAAACCGCCGCCAATAAAACTTTTACCGCCTGGTTCCAAATGAAAATAATAACCGGCGAATGGCGACTTTTTTCCACCACGTTTTATGCTGGCGCCAAAGTGTGCTTTGTAGGGTGTTTTATCTTTTGAAAACCGGATGTCGCGGTTAATGCGAAACATACACTCTCTGCCTGTTAGTCCAGTTATGGTGGGATCGCTTTTTTGCAGTTCGTCAATTACAAGATGTATAAAATTGGCAAAATCAATTCTTGCCGCTTCGTATTGGGCACGGTGCGTATCAAACCAGGGCTTGTTATTATTGTTTGCCAGCTGAGATATGAATTTGAGTGTTTGCGGTTCAAGCATATAACGGTTGGGAGTTTGGTGTTAGAGGTTGTTTGATTTCATCATTCGCTTCTGTATTAATCTATTCTTAAAGCGGCAGTTATTCTGGTAAAGTATTGTGCAACATCACGATAACTCCTAACGTCCAACCCTAAACCCCAAACCCTAATATCCCCGCTTATTCTTTCCTTCCATATAATTCATGAAAGCGACGTTTACTACACGGTTCCCGCCTGGGGTTGGATAGTTGCCGGTGAAATACCAATCGCCTAAATTACTGGGGCATGCCTCGTGCAGCGATTCTATAGTTTGGTAAATCACTTCAACCGGTATGGTTGAATCCGGAGGTGTAATTAGATCAGATATTTTCTTTGTGATTTCATCGTTGGTAAATGATTTATAAATCTGTTTTACCACGTTTACTGTATGCAACTGGTTAGCCTGATGCAACTCTTTACATTGCTCGTGCAACTCTTTCAATAACTCTTCTTTACCTCGTTCCTTTAATAAAGAAATGGCAGCGTTGAAAGCAATAAAATCGCCCAGTTTACTCATGTCAATGCCATAACAATCAGGGTAGCGGATCTGTGGTGCCGATGAAACTATTACAATACGCTTGGGACCTAAACGTGATAGCATACGTATGATACTTTCTTTAAGCGTGGTACCCCGTACAATAGAATCATCAATTACCACTAATGTATCCACGTCCTTGCGTACCGTGCCATATGTAATATCATATACGTGTTGCACCATCTCGTTTCGGTTCACATCTTCCGTGATAAAGGTGCGCATCTTTACATCTTTGATAGCGATCTTTTCCATGCGTACCCGCCGTTTTATCATCTCCTCCAGCTTGTCGGGGTCAACCTTGTTTCCCCACGATAAAATGCGATCCAGCTTTATTTTATTCAGGTAATCCTCGCAACCTTTTATGAGGCCATAAAAAGCAACTTCCGCGGTATTTGGTATAAAAGAAAAAATAGTGTTCTTTAAATCGTATTCAATACTGTCAAGCACCTGCTTGCTCAGATAATATCCAAGGTTGCTTCTTTCCCGGTAAATTTTTTCATCCGATCCGCGGGAGAAATAAATGCGCTCAAAAGAACAGGCTTTTCGCTCTTTTGGTTCCAATACCTGCTCAATTTTTACGTCGCCGTTTTCTGCAACAACCAACGCCTGCCCCGGCATCAATTCCTGCACTTCATTTTCGCCAACATTAAAGGCGGTGCGGATAGCGGCCCGCTCTGATGCCGCTACCACTACGTCTTCATCCATATAATAATAAGATGGACGAATGCCATGCGCATCCCTGAAAACAAAACCAATTCCATTACCTGTCATGCCACCTACATGAAAGCCGCCATCAAAAAGTGGAAGTGCTTTTTTTAGTACCGAAACAATATCCAACTGCTGCGGGTTGCCTTCATCTTCCTTAACCAAAAAATGATGAATCACTTCCATCATCGCAGCCAGGTCACTTTGCTTTTGAAATGGACCTGGCTCTACTTTTACCAACTCAAATAATTCATCGGTGTTCACCAGGTTGAAGTTGCCGGCAAGTGCTAGGTTTCGGGCTGGAATGGTATGGCGCTTAATAAACGGGTGGCAAAATTCAGCATTGTTTTTCCCTTGTGTACCGTAGCGCAAATGCCCTAACAATAATTCGCCAAGAAATGAAAGGTGGCCTTTCATCAATCCGGGATAATGGCTGATTTCCGGGTTGAACTTCTGCAGCTCATTAAACTCCTCGCCTATTTTTTTAAAAATGTCGGCAATAGGTTGATTCTCGCTGCTACGGATTCGGGATAGGAAAGGGTAACCCGGCTCAACCGATAATTTTACCGCAGCCACTCCGGCGCCGTCCTGCCCCCGGTTGTGCTGCTTTTCCATCAGCAGGTACATTTTGTTTAAGCCCCAAAGTACAGAGCCATATTTTTGTTGATAGTGGGAGAAGGGCTTGCGCAGGCGTAAAAATGCAAGACCGCATTCGTGTTTTATCGCATCACTCATGAGGAGGGCAAAAGTACAGCAATCCGCTATAGAGAAAAGAAATGTAGAATGTAAAATATAAAATACAATGAGGGGAGCCTGCGTGTATTATACCGAGGTTCAAAAAGTAAAATCCTTTATTTAATACTGAAGACGGTTTTACATTTTAGACTTTATATTCAGCGGTTTTATATTTAAACCCAAGAAGCTACCCAATTACCTCAGGAATAGAAGAATTAGGCAGGGTAACTTGTATTTGACAACCCATACCGGGGCTAGAAATTATTTCTGTTTTACCGCCAAAAAGCTCAGCACGGCTAATAATGCCGGCCAGCCCTAAACCTTTGCGTATTTTATTATGATCAAAGCCTTTACCATCATCGTTGATTTGCAGCAAAATAGACTCACCGTTATTCCGTAAAGAGATGTTCACTTGTTTAGCTTCGGCATGTTTAATAATGTTATTCAGTTGCTCCTGGACAATACGGAAGAGTGCTAATTTTTTATTTTCAGGCAAATTGTCTTCATCAAAACAGAAATAATCCAGTTCAACTTTAAGGGCTTGTGTATGCCGCAGGGAGTCTATAAGGTCGTTAACTGAGTCAATAAAACCAAAATCTTTAAGAGTGGGTGGCACCAGGGTTCTCGACACTGCCCTTATTTCGTTTATAATAGTTGAAATTCCCTTTAACGCCATTGTAATCATTTCGGCATTTTCTTCAGTGGCGGAGGTTTTCGCCAGGTCAAGAAATAGTTTTACCGTGGTAAGCTGCTGACCAATATTATCATGAAGTTCCTTGCCAATTTCAAGGCGTTCATTCTCTTGTCCGTCAATGGTAGCCTGCGCTAACTGGCGTTGATGCGCCATCTTTTCTGCCAGGCTTTTTTCTTCTAATCTTTTCCGTTCCGTAATATCAGTAAAAGAACAGATCACATGTAACAGCTTACCCATTTCATCCTGCACCGGCTCGGCGCTTACCAATATCCAGATACGTTCCTTCTTCACTTCGTGCCATACTCCCATTACCACATCTTTTACCAGCTTCCCTGTTTTAATTGCCTTAAAAGAAGGTCTTTCACTTTGTAGGAAAGTGGCTCCATTCTCGTGAATTACATCTGTATAAAGTTTCCATATTCTGCCTCCTATTATTTCACTTTCGGTAATAGAGAACAAGCGGCACATGGCATCATTTGTCATTTCAATTTCACCCTGTGCATTTTGTATCAATACCCCTACCTGTAACTCTCTAATTAATGTACGAAAACGTTTCTCACTTTCTTTTAACGCTTCTGTGGCTTTTTTTCTTGGTGTATCATCGTGTATATAAACAGCTATGGAATTAATTGAAGGGACATCTAATAAATTATGGCCTCGTATCATACACCATAACCAGCTTCCATCTTTTTTCAGCAGCCGGACGATGATGAATTTTATCTCAGGATCTTCTTCCACTTCCTTTTCAAAAGATTGAAAGGTCCAGGCTATATCCTCAGGATGAACATACTCAAACGCACTGGTATTAAGTATTTCCTCAAGCTCGTACCCTAATAATTTTTTTATAGAAGATGTTGAAAAAGTAATTTCGCCAGTTGCGTTTAACAGGAGCGTTACATCAAGCGAATCAGAAATAAGAGTACGGTAGAATTGTTCACTTTTTTGTAATTGTTCCTCCGCCCTTTTTCTTTCAGTAATGTTGCGGCCAACCGCAAGAATCCCGGTTTCTTTCCCCGACTCATCCAATGCATATTTTACTGTTTGCAGAAAGTAGAAAACCTCGCCCTTATTATTGGTAAAAGAAACTTCACCCTTCCAGATTTTATGTTGTTGCAAATCGGCTAATGCCTGTTCTCCCGTAGTGTTGTTATACCGAAACCGTACAAGGTTGCCCATCTTTTTACCGATGGCAGTACTTGCAGAAATCCCATAAAACTCCTCAGCTATTTTGTTCCAGGATTGAACCTGGAATTGAGTGTCAGTAATGATGATAATATCAGATACATTTTCAAGTACCAGCTTTTGCAGGTAGTGTATATTATCAATGAGGTCAACGGATAAGGCAGGTAAAGACATTTGTGGATGTGATGGCCCAAAATAGACAAATCTTTTACAAAAGCAAAATGGATTTCGCTTAGTTCTTTTAATGACCAAGAGAAATCCATTACCTATAAAGAGTTAATTAATTAGCAGCGTATGTTTTTGCCGCATCCGCCCATTTTTTTAACAGTGGGCAAGAAGCTTCCTCGGGATCAAGCATAATGTAATGACTGTCTATATGAGTAGCAAGCCACTTTTCTAAAGCTTTGTATTTTTTTTCTTCCAAAGCTGCAGAGGAGATGCGGTTATAGTCATCTTTGATATTCATGCGGTGCGGCTCAGATTTAGATTTAATGTATAACAAACGAACACCTTTCTTTTGTGCACGCTCATCGGTATAAGCTAAAGGCTGCGAATATCCGCCTAAGGGCACCTTATCTAAAACTGCTACTACCGATTTATCCATTTCATCGATACTCACCAGGCTTTCTCCGTTGCGATTCATCAAGTAAGGACCAGCAAACTTTTGCGCTTCGTCGTCGCTGTACTTGCCAGCGGCTGTATTAAAATCCATTTTGCCATCTACCAATAATTTACGAACCGAGTCTAGCAGTTTAGTAGCCTCGGCTATTTCTTCTTCATTTACCGGGGGTATCCGGAGAATATGACGAACAGTAGCTTCGTCGCCATTGCGCTCTACCAGCTGCACAATATGATACCCAAATTTTGATTTGAATGGATTGGATACCTGCCCTTCTTTTAACCGGAAGGCTGCATTTACAAAAGCGGGATCCCAGCTTTTGTCCACACGGTTTATTTGGTATTGGCCGCCCTTGCCTTTCGATCCCGGGTCTTCGGTATAACGGTTGGCTAAAGATTCAAATGTGGATGTTTTAGCTTCAACCTGGCGTTTGTAATTAGATAGTTCTCCCACCACGTAAGTCTCCATATCGCGGGAGGCTTTTGGAAAGCTAACAATCTGACCCACCTGGTATTCGGCTTCAAAAAAAGGAAGCGAGTCTTTTGGTATTTTTTCAAAATAAGCCTTCACTTCTGTTGGTGTTACTTTCACCCCATCCACAACTTTGCGCTGCATGCTTTGTGCAAGCTTTGTTTCGCGTACCGATTCGCGGGCATCATCTTTAATTTGGTAGATGGATTTTCCGGCCATTTGCTCTACCGCTTCTTTACTTCCGTATTGGCTCACAAAGTACCGAACCCTCTGATCCAGTTCGGCTTCAATTTCATCATCTGAAATAGGTAACGAATCCTTAATGGCCTGCATCATCAACACCTTTGAAACCAAGGCCTGGTCTAATATGGAGCAGTTCGCATTTTCAGGAATAGCAGCTCCCTGCCGGGCCATATCACCTATCGCATTAGTGATGTCTGATTTTAAAATAATGCGGTCGCCAACAACAGCGATGATTTGATCGGCCACTACTTTTTTCTGCTGTGCAAAAGAGGTAGCGCTAACAGCAGTGATAGCAAGAAGGATGAGTAATTTTTTCATAAATGAAGTGTTTTCAAAAATAGCCCTAATAAAGAAAAATCCCCCGGAGTAGCGGGGGATTAACAAAGTTTTGCAACTGAAATTTATAATGTCCTTTTTACTTCTTCCTCTTCATATGCCTCCACAATATCACCGGCTTTAATGTCGCTAAAGTTCTTAATGGTTAATCCGCACTCCATCCCCATCAGTACTTCTTTTACATCATCTTTATAACGTTTTAATGAAGCTAATTCTGCAGATGCGCCTTCACCCGTTGGATAAACAACAATACCATCACGAATTAAACGAACTTTATTATCACGTTTAATTCTTCCATCAATTACCACGCATCCTGCAACGGTAGCTTTATCAAACTTGAACACCTCACGTATCTCCACATTGGCAACAATCTTCTCCTGAACCTTAGGTTCAAGCATACCCTCCATGGCACTGCGTATTTCATCAATAGCGGTGTAGATGATAGAATAAGTTCTGATTTGAATACCGGCATTTTCAGCTAAACGGTTCGCCTGTAATGATGGACGAACATTAAATCCAATAACGATAGCATCCGATGCTTCGGCTAATACCACGTCACTTTCGTTTATCTGTCCAACACCTTTGTGAATAACACTTACTAAAATTTCCTCTGTTGACAGCTTTTGCAATGAATCGCTCAGGGCTTCTACCGAACCATCCACATCACCCTTGATAATCACTTTTAATTCCTTGAAGCTGCCCAACGCTAAACGACGGCCAATCTCGGCCAGGGTAATGTGTTTCTTGGCTCTCATTCCCTGTTCACGTAAAATTTGTGCTCTGCGGTTAGCCACATCTTTTGCTTCTCCTTCATCTTCATACACTTTAAAGGTTTCTCCAGCCTGCGGTGCCCCGTTTAAGCCGAGTATTAGCACTGGTGTAGAAGGACCGGCTATATCAACACGTTTATTACGTTCGTTCATCATCGCTTTTACACGACCAAAGTGCTGTCCGGATACGACAAGGTCACCTGCTTTCAATGTACCGTTTTGCACCAAAATGGTAGCCACATAACCACGTCCTTTATCAAGGGTAGCCTCAATGATGGTACCGTTGGCTTCCCGTTGAGGATTAGCTTTCAGTTCCAGCAACTCGGCTTCCAATAATATTTTTTCAAGCAAAAGGTCAACATTTAAACCTTGCTTGGCCGAAAGCTCCTGGCTTTGAAATTTACCGCCCCAGGCCTCAACAAGGATGTTCATTCCAGCGAGCTGCTCATATATTTTTTGCGGATTCGCTCCGTCCTTATCAATTTTATTTACTGCAAAGATCATAGGCACATTTGCCGCCTGCGCATGCGAGATGGCTTCACGTGTTTGCGGCATGATAGCATCATCGGCAGCAATCACAATAACCGCTAAGTCTGTCACCTTAGCACCACGGGCACGCATAGCAGTAAAGGCTTCGTGACCTGGTGTATCAAGGAATGTAATGTCTTTTCAGTTTGGCAGATTTACCTGGTAAGCGCCAATGTGCTGCGTAATTCCACCGGCTTCACCGGCAACTACATTAGCCTTACGTATGTAGTCGAGTAAAGAAGTTTTACCATGGTCAACGTGACCCATGATAGTAACAATAGGCGAACGCGGTCCCAGGTCAGCGGCATCGTCTTCATCATCGCCGCCTTCTTCCATTTCCATTTGCTTTTCCATGTCAATAAACTCAACATCGAAACCAAATTCAGAGGCTACCAATTCAATTACCTCCGCATCAAGCCGTTGGTTGATAGATACCATGATACCAAGGCCCATACACTTGCTTATAACTTCGGCAAAGGATACATCCATTAAATTGGCAAGTTCACTTACCGAAATAAATTCGGTTACCTGCAGTTTATTGCTTTCCGAACCATCATTGGCATCAGCCATTTCATTACGACGGTCGCGGCGCTTAGATTTCATTGATCTGCCCCGGCCACCGCCACCACCCGAAAGTTTGGCCTGCGTTTCCTGTATTTTCCGTTGAATTTCTTTTTCGTCAATGGTTCTGTCGTCCTTGCGTACTTCGCCACGACGAGTTGGTGTAAAGCGTCCACCACCGCCGCCGCTGGTTTGCTGGTTTCCACTTCCACCACGGTTAACTCCCCCACCTTGTGCACCGCCTGTAGCCTTTTGAGGAGTAAAACGGCCACCGCCACCTTGTGTAGCCGGCTGTGGTGTGGTAGCACCCTGGCCGCCGGCACCCTGTCTGTCTCTAAATGCTGTTGGGCGTACATCTTTCTTTTCTATCGGGATGCGTTTGCGCTTTCGTCTTTCATCCGTTTTTTGTGGTCGGGTCTCAGTTTCGACCGGCAGGTCTATTTTACCTAAAATCCTTGGCCCTTCTAATTTATCAGCTTTAATGTTTTCAATAACCGGTTCTTCTTCCTTCGCTTCTTCTATCTCCGGCTCTTGCACAACAGGTATTTCAACTGCCGCCTCGATAACTTCAGCAGGAATATCTACAGGCTTTGTTTCTTCTAAAGGTTTTACTTCTTCTGCCTCTGCTTCAGGTGTAGGAGCTATCGCAGGCTTTGCCTTTTTTGTACCTTTTTTAGGGCGGGTAGAAGAATCAATAACCGATAGATCTATTTTATCAATCACCTTAGGCCCTTCAAGTTCAGGAGCCTCTATTTTACTTATTTCAGGCATTACCGGAACGGCCGGTGCAGCTGATTTTGCCTCGGGCTCGATAGTTAAAACCGGCTCTGGCTCCGGAGCTTTTTCCTGCACGGGTTCTGGTACCGGCTCTGGCGGTACAACTGCTATCTCTTCCACAACAGGAGGCGGTGGCGGTGGAGCAGGCTCTTCTTTTTTGACAGGCTTTTTTTCTTCCCTTCGAAAGTGCAATATTTCTTCTTCGTCTTTTTTCTTTTTTGCTTCACCAGTGGCCCCTTTTGGCAAATCAATTTGGATGGCCTTCATCTTGGCCACCTTATCGCTCTGAAACTCATTTTGTAAAGCCCTGTACATATCGTCTGTGAGCTTCGCAGTAGGTTTTAGTTCGTCTTTATCGAACCCTTTGCCGGCCAAAAAATCAACAAGAGTGTCTTTACCGATGTTGAATTCTTTAGCTGCCGCCATTAACCTTGGTGTTGTGATAACTTCTGCCATATAAATGTTTACCCTAAATCCGCCAAAGGCGGACTAATTAAGTCGTTTGTATTTACGGCCATACATTCTGTAATGTATGGTTGTGATTTATTGTTTTCAAAGCTCCCCTTAGGCGATTGGAGTTATTCTTTTTCAAATTCCGCCTGCAACACTTTCCTTACATCGGCAATTGTTTCTTTCTCCAAATCTGTGCGGCGTTCCAACTCTTCTGCTGTCAGATTTAATACACTTCGTCCTGTATCGCAACCTATACGTTTGAATTCATCAATTACCCAGGCTTCAATTTCATCGCTGAACTCTTCCAGGTCAATATCAAATTCTTCAACTTCCCCTTCGTTGTCACGATACACATCAATATTATAGCCTGTCAATTCACAAGCCAGTTTTATGTTTACCCCGCGGCGACCAATTGCCAAAGAAACCTGGTCCGGTTTAAGATAAACACTTGCATGCTTATCCTCATTATTCAATTCCATAGTGGTAATCTTGGCCGGGGTTAATGAGCGTTGAATTAAGAGCTGTATATTGGAAGTATAATTAATGACGTCAATATTTTCATTCTTCAATTCCCGAACAATACCGTGAATGCGGCTTCCTTTCATTCCTACACAAGCACCTACAGGGTCAATGCGGTCGTCATAAGATTCTACCGCCACTTTCGCTCTTTCACCCGGCTCACGAACGATCTTTTTTATAACGATTAACCCGTCAAATATCTCCGGAACTTCTATTTCCAAAAGCTTTGCCAGAAAATCAGGCGAAGTACGTGAAAGAATAATAACCGGCGTATTATTTTTCATGTCCACCTTTTTAACCACGGCACGGGTATTTTCTCCTTTTTTAAAATAGTCCTGGGGGATTTGTTCGCTTTTAGGTAGGATGAGTTCGTTGCCTTCTTCATCAAGCAACAAAATTTCTTTTTTCCAAACCTGGTAAACTTCGGCAGAAATAATTTCGCCTACACGATCACCATATTTTTTGGCCAATACATTTTTCTTTAAATCGGAGATACGGCTGGCCAAAGTCTGCTTAGCCGCAAGAATAGCACGACGGCCAAAGTCCTCAAGGTTTACTTCCTCATACACTTCTTCTCCCACTTCATAGTCAGGAGAGATTTTTTTAGCTTCAGTCACTTCAATTTCTTCTAACGTATTATATACGTCATCATCATCCACCACATTGCGGCGGCGGAAGATTTCCAGATCACCTTTTTCGGCATTTACAATTACGTCAAATGTTTCGTCGCTACCGTACTTTTTACGAATGAGGGTTTTAAATACATCCTCTACAACACGCATCAGCGTAGGACGGTCAATGTTTTCCGCATCCTTAAATTCCTGGAATGCTTCTATCAGGTTAATGCTAGCCATATAGTTGTTTTTTGTGAATGGTGAGTGGTCAATTGTGAGTAAGGAGAGTCTCTCACTCGCCACTTACCTTCTAAAACTTTATTTGAATTTTTGTTGTTTTTATATCAGTAAATAAAATCGTTTCCTGCTTTATTTCTTTCTTTTTGCCCTTGCCGGTTTCTGTTTCTATAACAACTCCTTCTTCTGTTACGTCTAACAACTTTCCTTCTGTAACCAGTGTGTCGTTCTTAGTGATATGCACAAAACGCCCTACATTCTTTTTGTACTGGCGATGTTTTTTTAATGGCTCATCTAAACCAGGCGATGAAACCTCAATAGAGAAATTATCTGCCGGTACCAACCCGCTTTCTTCCACTATTTTATACAGTTTTCTATTATATTGAATGAGGGTAGAGAGGAGGATGCCTTCATCGGAATCAATAAAAATCTTTATGTTATTCGTGGGCTTTATTCGTACCTCCACTAAAAAATGTGAAGGATTGCCTTCCATCAAACTATTTATGTGCCGCTCCAGCGCCTCTTGTAATGTTTCTGTTTGCATATAATAAAAGATGAAGGGAACGTCTGTCGTTCCCTTCATCATTCTTTGCTCGCCCAAAGGTAAGGTAAACGTTAAATACCTTCCAAATTAAGATTGGGTTGGAGAGCCGCTTTATCTTTGAAATACTATGATTTTAAGTTTTCTTTTCTTTGCCTTTTTATTTTACCTCTTGTTTAAACTGGTATTTAATTTTATAATTCCGATTTACAAAACCACCCGTCAGGTAAAGAAAAAGTTTAGAGAAATGCATGAAAAAATGAATGGACAAATGCCCAAAGGCTCCAGCCAGCAGAGTAGCCGAAAAGCTTCAGCTACCACTGAAAAAATGCCCAAAAGCGATTATATAGATTTTGAAGAAGTGAAAGATTAACAAGGCCATTTCCCTATTTTTGCCGTCCGCTTTTTAATAGCTTGTGATTTTAATATGGACCCTTAGCTCAGTTGGTTAGAGCGTCTGACTCATAATCAGAGGGTCGCTGGTTCGAGCCCGGCAGGGTCCAC
>JAQBNG010000238.1 GCA_028288675.1 Flavisolibacter sp.
TACCCAGCTTTAGTACTACTATTTATCGTCTGTTGCGTCGCACTCTTGTACACTTTGCAATTCTACTCAGCATTACAGAAACTACTCTCCAAATATTCAACCTGACTACTATCATAAAGCCTCGCCCTTGTCATCCCGAGGCACGAGGGATCTATGGATTGTGCTTTGATGAATGCTGCCGCTAGTTTTACTTTTTACATCAGTCGTTTGCATAACAGTTCAAAGATCCCTCCTGCGTCGGGATGACAAACGACACCAACTGTTTCATAGCAATTCTTATGTAGCGCAGCGGCAATGGAGCGTCGCCACTATCGCCCAATTAAGAATATGAAGCTGGCTAACAAAACGTCCAGCCTTTATATAAAAATAAAAGACGCAATGCTGCGTCTCAATATAAATTTTGTAAAAACAAAGCCACTAGCTCTTCTCTGCCACTTCCTCACCTTCAACAATACTTTTTAGCTTCTCTGCTAAAGCATATACCTCCCCAATCTGGTGGCCTTTTTCAAAACAATACGTAGCGCCAAGTCCTCTTAGTTTCGCTTCTAGCTGGCGCATGCCGGTGGAATACATTACTACCGGAATTGTTGAAAGGGCTTCATCCATCTTAAGCCGCATCAGCACTTCTCCGCCATTCATGCCGGGCATGTTGTAATCTAAAACCAATAAAGAAGGATATAGTGATGAATGGGGAAGGGCCTGCAGATATTTAAAGATCTCTTCGCCGCTGTTAAAAACTTTTACCTGCTCGGTATAATTCAACTCGGTAAAAGCAAGGTGCATGATGTACCTGTCATCGGCGTCATCTTCCACTAATAAAATGCGGTGACTCATAAGTAGTTCGTTAAAGCTGTAATGTACAAAAAATGACTGTAGCTAAAGCAGGTACCCCTATTAAGTTTGGAAAATCATCGAAGAGAAGATAGCCTTGTAGCAGCCCGGCACCCACTATTTACTGCCCGCTGCTCCTACAAATCAACTGTTTCAAACTTACGCTTGCCTACAATGATATAGGCAGTAAGGTACACAGCCGAAAGCACCAGCAGAATTGTAAAATTGGGTTCGTAATAAAACTGCGAGGTTATGTTTCTGAAGAAAGGAAAAGGTATTAATGAATTGGTACTTTTAAGAGGCAGGTAAGCACCTATATGGTTGGCATATTTATCAAGTAGCCCTGCAATTAAGTTCTCCAGTAAAAAGATGTAAAGAAAGTAAACACCGATAGCGATGCCCGAACGCCGGAAGAAAAGTCCGAATAATAAGGAGACCATCATGTAACTAACAGCCTGGATAAAAAAGTAAAGAATATAAGTTATTCCTGTTGTGCTAAAAACAGAGTCTTTCTCAAACAATCCAAATAAAAGGGCGGTAATAAAAACAACTATTGTAGAAATAACAGCAAAGATGGTCGCCAACATCATCTTAGTAATAATGAATTGTGTGCGGCTTTGCCCGTCAATTACGTTTTGCCTATGGGTTTTAAATGCAAACTCATTGGAGATAGTAATGATCATTAATACTCCCGGGATAAATAATAGGAAACCGCTCATGTAAGTGACTGTGTGCCATACTTCGGGAAACTGAAACGGCGCACCGATAAGTGCTGTTGACATGGGGTCCTGAGGCCGGTTTGACTGAACCAGGAAAGTAATATAATTGATACCAAAAAGGCTGATCAGGAAGAGGATGAATAAAATCCAGAACGTACGGTAGTTCTTCAGTTTCAGCCATTCTATTTTTAAGAGGTGCAACATGTAATTTGGTTAATAAGTTAATAAGGTAATTGGTTTATTTGGTGGGAAGCCAATCCGTGAAATCATTTTCAAATCTGCGTAATCTGTGGTTAAGTTCGTGTTTAGCGTTCGCTTACTTTCCCGGTTATTTCGAGGAAGGTTGTTTCAAGTGATTTGCGTTTAAGATTAAGACGGTCCAGTACAATGCCGTTGTCAAAACAATAGCGGTTAATATCTCTTGCTGAAATATCCTGGCCGCAAATAACCTTAACAAACCCCTCTTGTACATAAGCCTCTGTAACACCTGCAAAGCCTTTTACTACAATCAGCAATTGTTCTAAATTATCAGCGCTTACTTCTATCAGGTTTGTGCTGTCTGCATTCTTAGATAGCACTTCGGCCACTGTGCCTACGGTTTTCAGATCTCCTTTTTGAATGATGGCCACATGTGTACAAACCTTCTCTACTTCATCCAATATATGGCTGGCCATGATAATGGTTTTACCTTCCGCTGCCAATTGCAATATTAAATTCCTTATTTCCGCAATACCCACAGGGTCAAGGCCGTTGGTCGGTTCATCAAACATCAGAACATCGGGGTCGCCTAACAGCGCAGCAGCGATAGCCAACCGCTGTTTCATTCCTAACGAATAGGTGCTGAACTTACTTCCCTTGCGTTCGTAGAGGTTTACTTTTTTTAATACATCATCAATCTGCTCATGCCCTTTTTCCTTTATTTCTGCAGCAATACGAAGGTTGCGTTCGCCGGATAAATAATGATAAAAGTTGGGTGTTTCCAGCAAGGTCCCAATGTGCTTACGGGTATCTGCATCAGGCGTTTTTCCAAACATTTGAAAAGAACCGGACGTTTGCTTTAAGACGTCCATTACGATACCAAGCAAAGTAGTTTTTCCACTTCCGTTAGGACCTAGAATGCCGAATACGCTTCCTTTGGGGACGTCAAAAGAAACACCATTGAGTGCTCTTATGGGACCGTAAAATTTGGTGAGCTGATTAACAGAGAGAACTGGAGT
The DNA here is from genome assembly GCA_028288675.1 of Flavisolibacter sp. GTDB lineage: Bacteria > Bacteroidota > Bacteroidia > Chitinophagales > Chitinophagaceae > Flavisolibacter. The sequence continues at coordinate 2,768 of JAQBNG010000238.1, forward strand.
CATTTGCGATTAGTTTAGTAACGGGGTTGAAGATAGGGTAGAGCTATGGCATCCCCAAGCTGAATTATACGAAACAGCGTTTCATAGTTACCAAACTTCTTTTGGCTTTCTTTGTTGATATGGGTATGGCTACAATTTTAATTACAGGCGGCACAGGAATGATAGGCAGTGCATTAACAAAAGGGCTACTGGCAAAGGGTTATGGAATCATTATTCTTACCCGTAAGGCAAAGCCTCCAAAAGGGAATGTTGTATATAAAGAATGGGATGTTGAGAAAGGAACAGTTGATGAATCGGCTATAACAAAAGCAGACTATGTAATACACCTCGCGGGAGCCAATGTAGCCGATGGCAGATGGACAGAAAAAAGAAAGAAGGAAATTGTTGATAGCAGGGTGAGGAGCGGAGAGTTATTAGTTAGATCTTTAAAAGAAATACCCAATAAAGTAAAAGCAATTATAAGCGCTTCCGCTATTGGGTGGTATGGCCCCGATCCAAAAGTTCCTAACCCAACTCCTTTTGTTGAAACCGATATCGCAGATGATGGTTTTTTAGGAACTACTTCTAGGCTTTGGGAAGGATCAATTCAGCCGGTGGTGGAATTTGGAAAACGGTTAGTACTATTCAGAATAGGAATTGTGTTAAGCAACAAAGGCGGTGCTTATGCAGAATTTAAAAAGCCTTTGAATTTTAGTACGGCAACCATTTTAGGAAATGGTAAGCAAGTTGTCAGTTGGATTCATATAGATGATCTGGTACGGTTACTCATTGCAGCTATCGAAGATGAAAAGCTTTATGGTATCTATAATGCTGTTGCACCGAATCCTGTTAGTAATAAAGAATTGATTTTAGAAATTTCGAAGCAACGCAATAAATTTTACATCCCGTTGCATGTACCAACTTTTGCATTAAAAATTGCATTGGGTGAAATGAGTGTAGAAGTGCTGAAAAGTGCTGCGGTTAGTTCGAAAAAAGTAGAAGGGACAGGGTTTCAATTCTTATATCCAACAATAGCAAAGGCTGTAGAAAATTTAAGCGCCTCGTGAGAGGCGCTTATTATTAAAAGGCTTTTGTGTCTTTTGCAGGCAGTGGCGGTGTTTCTTTCTGTATAAATAGTTTCTGGTTCACTTTTGCAGTATCGCCCTGGTACACCCAGGTAAAATTGCCAATGTATTTATTAAATACCCGGTTTACATCGGCTGGTGTAATGGGCGCAAGGTCTTCTTTTAAGGTAAAGGCTTTGTGCCAGTCGCCCTGGTTTAATTCAGCACCGGCTACCATCCCAGCCAGCGATTGGTTGGTTTCATTATTATAATACTGGTAGTTGGCATACGTGTTTTTTGTATTCTTTACATCATCAGCAGGAAAGCCATTCTTCTTTAAATTTTCAACCATGTTGCGGGCAACAGCGATGTATTTGTCCGGCTCTTTTGTAGTAACGTACATGGTAGAAAAGGGAGTGAGTCCGCCGCTGATGTAAGCTGCAGGTGCATACGATAAACCATTATTGGTACGTACTTCCAAAAAAGCTTTATCGTAAAACATTCCTGAAGCTAATGTAGCCGGGTAATAGTCTTTTGAAGTAGGATCAGGTGCACCCGAAAAGCCCATGACGTAATTGGTGGCAACGTCTTTTTTCTGTGCAACAAAACTGTTTGCCTGCGGCGTGTATGCAGTTCTTTTTAAAATAAAAGGTTTGCCTTGCGGAATGTTTGCCGTGAAAGCCGTCATCTTTTTTTGCAGGTCTTCTTTAGTAATGTCGCCTACCACTACAATAAATATCCTGGAGCGGGTAAGAACAGACTGCAGGTAGGCTTTGGTAGCGGCGGGAGTTATTGCCTGGATAATTTTCACCGTACCGTTAGGCGACTTGGCGTAATCCATTCCTTTAAAAGCTGTTTCCATAGCCATCTTACGCAGCGCAGCATCCGGGTTGCTTTCTTCTTCCCGCAGGGCGTTAATGGCTTCTTCCTTAATGCGGGCAAATTCCTTAACGTCAAACTTAGGCGCCGTTATCGCTTCAGCATAAAGCGGCCATGCCGTTTCAAAATCTCCTTTGATACAATTCAGTTGCACATGCGCAGCATCGCGGCCGGTGTAGGCGTACATCTTTGCATCCACCTCATCTAAAGCGTTCTTAAAATCATTCTTGCTTCGCTTCATCGTGCCGCATTCGGTGAGTGATGTCATCGCCAGTTTTTCAATGCCGGCTTTACCAGCGGTGTAGTTTTGTACGCCACCTTTTATCACCATATCAATTTGCACAATGTCGTTGCCGCTGGGCACTACAATCACTTTTACACCATTCACCATCATTTCATAAGGCTTGTTCTCTTGCGCATTTGTGGTTGCTGCAAGCAGCAGAAAAAAGAAAAATATATTTTTCATGATTGCCTGTTTAGTTTTTAAAATACTCGCCTGGTTTGTATTGATCGTTCATTTCTTTATTAATGATCATACCGGCTATATAAGGCTTACCGGTAATGTACTTACCGATGTAGCGCTGAATATCCGCACGGGTTACTTTGTCCATAGCGTTAAAATAATCGGTCATGTAATCAAGCGAAGTACTGGCCCAGTTATACGTTAACTGCGAAGCCAGGCTGGAGGGTTTTTCATTGCGACGAATTTGTTCCCGCTTAAGACCTGCTTTTGCTTTTGTTAATTCCGCATCGCTAAAATAATCAGCGTCGCTCCAATGCTTCAACTGGTTCATCACTTCGGCGTAACACTCCTTTAGTTTGCCGGGAATAGGGGTGATGAAAATACCAATAGGACCGACGTATTTATTGGTTTGATAAAACACATCAGCCGAAGTGGCCAGCCCTTTATCACGCAAGGCCTGTTGCCATTTTGATGAATTGAGTGAAAGAACTTTCGAGAATACATCCGCAGCAATGGTTGCGGCTGAGTCGTTACGGGTATCAGGCCCATGCCATGCTAAAATAATTTGCGGGTTTTTAGCGATAGTAGATTCCTTGATGAAGTAATCTGTTTTGGCAATAGGTTGAAATTCGGGAATAGGGTACTTCACCTGCGGGTCCCATTCGGATGGCTTCCAGTCGCCGTATATTTTTTTTGCTAAAGCGAAAGCTTGTTGCGGCACTACATCACCACAAATAACCAGGATGGAGTTATTAGGCAAATAATATTTGTCTTTTATCACCATCATTTTTGCCGGCGTAGCGGAGTTTATAATGTCATGATCGCCGATAGCATTTTTACGGGTGAACAGGTCGCCCCAAACCCGCTTACCCATTTCGAAATACAATAAAAAACCAGGGTCGCTTTCAGCCCGTTGAAACTCGCCATCCACTACGGGTCGTTCCTTTTGCATATCCTCCTCGCGGTAGATGGGATAACGGATAGCAGCATTCATAAAATTAAGTCCAGCCTCCAGGCTGTCCCTGTCAAACGTAAAATAATAATTTACCCGTTCATCGCCGGTGGTGCCGTTCCAGATGGCCCCTAGCTCCTGGGTGCGTTTTAAAAACTTTTCCTGGTCGGGATAATCTTTGTTGGCCTTAAAAAACATGTGTTCAAAAAGGTGGGATAAACCGCTGTATTCCGGGCCTTCGGTATAGGCGCCATTCTTTACCGCAATTTCAATTGTTGCCAATGGTACCTTATGGTTTTCAATAACAACTACTTCAAGGCCATTGTCTAATTTTTGCCAGTAATAATCTTTGGGAAGGCGGGGTTGTGCCCATGAACTTGATGCACTAAATGCAGCAAGCAAAAGAATCATTTTTTTCATAAACAAATTGGTTGATGATGGCTTCTAAGTTAGGATTATTATCGACGGCGATAGGCCTTAACCCTCAATGATATTTTAGTGGTTGTAAAAATGTACGAATGGAAAACTGTGGACTAATCAGCCAAGCAGTGGAGGTAATAGAAGCGGTTCAGGGTCACCTTCTGTATGGTTCCAATGATAGATATTAGTAAACTCTCCTAAGGTAGCCTTGCGTCCATCAAACTGCAGTTTATGCAGCCTTAACGCCTGTATGTCTTCCTCTTTAACCTTACGATACATCGGGTGCATTGTACCTCCTTTTTGGCCGGCAGATATAGAAGGGTCGTATTGGTATTGCGCATCTACAAGGGTTCCCCTCGGGTACATAATGCCGGGTAAACCCTGTCCGCGGATGTCCATGTTTTGAGGATGATCCAGGCCAAGTGTATGGCCGTATTCATGAGCAGCGGTTGTAGAACCTTTATATAAATTCTCCAGTAGAAAATAACCGCTGTTGCAGCCCAAGCCATCTACAAATGAAATGCTTCCCTGCACAAATTCTTCAATACGGAAATAGTTGTTTAGCGGAGAAACATTTTGTAAAACTTCCAGTTCGGAAATAGCCGGGTTACATTCAGCAGTAATCTTAAATGCCACCTGCATTCGTTCATCATCAATCAATACTGTGCCTTTGGCCTCGTTCCACATCGTTTCTATTTCGTCACGTATTTGTTCTGTGAGTTGTGCAGTTGCTGCATTGCCATACGTAATGATGTGCGAAGAGATGATAATGCTTTTATGGTAAGAATCAACTTCTGCTGTGCCCATTTCATTTTCGAATTTTCACATTGTCAAATTTGCTAATTCCTTACTGGCTTCCCGCCCTTTAGAACACTTTGAATTCTTTCCAATGTTTTGCGTTCACCGCAAAGCGATAAGAAGGCTTCACGTTCAAGGTCTAACAAGTATTGTTCACTCACTAAAGTTTGCTCGCTTAAGTCGCCGCCGCACATAACGTAGGCTAATTTTCTTGCTACCGTTGCATCATGTTCTGTTGCATAATTCGCTTTTGTCATCCCGTTAATACCTGCATACAAAGCCCCTAATCCGTTGCGACCTAATACCCTGATGTCTTTTCGTTGTACCGGCATTGTATAGCCACTATCTGAAATCTCTATCACCGATCTTTTAGCTTCGCCGATCCTTCTGTCCTGGTTCATTATTACTTCATCTAAACCTTTGCGGTAGATGCCTAATTCGAAAGCTTCCTGTGCGGAGGTAGCAACTTTTGCAGTCGCTATTGTAAGGAAACGATTTTTTAAGGTAATAGTTTCGGGCTCGTCTTCGTGCATTTCATCGGAAGCTCTTAATACAAATTCTTTGGTGCCGCCGCCGCCGGGAATTAAGCCTACGCCAAGTTCTACAAGACCAACATACGTTTCCGCAGCCGCACAAACTTTATCGCTATGCAGGCCTAATTCACAAGCTCCGCCTAACGATAAGCCATGATGCGCTGTTACCACCGGCACTGATGAATATCGTGCCCTCATCATCGTATTTTGAAACATGCGGATGGCCATATCCAGTTCATCCCATTCCTGTTCAATAGCAATCATGAAGATCATTCCCACGTTAGCACCGGCACTGAAATTGGCACCATCATTTGCAATCACTAAACCTTTAAAGTCTTTCTCCGCGGCCTCGATGGCTTTACTTATTCCGCTTAATACATCTCCGCCAATAGAATTCATTTTTGTATTCCATTGCAGGCCGATGACATCGTCGCCAATATCATATAATTTACAACTGCTGTTCTTCCATACAATTTTGTCAGCATGATTGCTTAATATGATGAAGGCTTCCGACCCGGCAATTGGTTTATACGTTTTGGAAGAAGGATCATAACAAAGTTTTTTGCCGCTTTCAATTTTATAGAAGGACTTGTTGCCTGCTTCAATCATTTCATTAACCCATCCAGCAACTGAATAACCAGCTTCCTTCATTGCTTTTGTTGTTCTTTCTATACCTAAAACATCCCAGCTTTCAAAAGCGCCAATCTCCCAGCCAAAGCCGGCTTTCATGGCATCATCAATACGATATACTTCATCGCTGATCTCCGGAATTCTGTTGGATATATAGGAGAACAAACCATAATGAAACTGGCGGTAAAATTCGCCGGCTTTATCCTGACCAGCTACCAGCATTTTTAAACGCTGCTTTAAATCATCAACTGGTTTAGCTGCATCAACAGAAGCAAATTTTGGTTTTTGGCGGGGAGCATATTCAAACGTTTGCAGGTTTAATGTTTGAATATCCTTCTCGCCGCCAGCTCCTTTTACTTTCTTAAAAAAACCTTGTCCTGTTTTATCACCCAGCCAATTTTTGGCTACTATTTTATCTAACCATGCTGGAATAGTGAATGTTTCTTTTGCTTCATCGTTCGGACAATTCTCTGCAACACCTTTAGCTACTTTTACCAATGTATCAATTCCTACTACATCTGCTGTTCTAAAAGTCGCAGACTTGGGCCTGCCAATGATAGGACCTGTCAGTGCATCTATTTCATCAATGGTCAATCCTAACTTATCTATCAACCCAAAAATGGCCATGATGCCATAAACGCCAATACGGTTAGCGATAAATGCAGGGGTATCCTTTGCCAGCACCGTTGTTTTACCAAGGAATAAATCGCCATAGTGTAACAAGAAATCGACGACCTCTTTATCAGTATCTGGGGTTGGAATAATTTCAAGCAAACGCAGGTAGCGTGGCGGGTTAAAAAAGTGTGTACCACAGAAATTCTTTTTGAAATCTTCGCTTCTGCCTTGTGATAATAAATGAATAGGAATGCCGGAAGTATTGGACGTTATTAACGTTCCGGGCTTTCTAAACTGTTCTACTTTTTCGTAAAGGGATTGTTTGATGTCTAAGCGTTCAACAACAACTTCAATGATCCAATCGTACGTTCCTACATCTTTCAGGTTATCATCGAAGTTGCCGGTGCTTACCCGTTTTACTACGTCTTTTGTAAAAGCGGGAGAGGGGTTGCTTTTAATAGCTGCGGTTAAAGAATCATTTACGATTTTATTACGCAGGGCTTTATTGTCAGATTCTTTTGCCTCAGCAGGAACAATGTCTAGTAACAAAACCTGCAAACCAATGCCAGCAAAGTGCAGGGCAATTCTAGAACCCATAACACCACTTCCTAAAACGGCTACTTTCTTGATAATACGTTTGCTCATATAAAAATTAGTTAGCTAAACAACTATTTAGAGTGAAGATAGAGAATTTGAAAATTTGAAATAAGAAATTTTAGAGGGTAATAACGGAATATTTTGTTGACAAACATTATACTATTAATAAGGCAATAGGTGGGAACGCTCTATGCATCCGATGGATTTCTACTGCACGGTATTGGATTTGTCATCCCGGCGCAGGAGGGATCTGATGCAACCTTTATAAGCGGCTACTTCCATCAGCCGTACATTTGCATTTGTCATTGCAAAGCAGTTCAAATATCCCTCCTGCGTCGGGATGACAAGTAAGAATGTTTATGAGAGCAGGCAGCGTAAATATTTGACCTGTGTTGTGCAATGCTAAATTATTCCTTCCCTTCAACCACAATTACAATCTCGCCTTTCACTGTTTTTTGTTTGAAATAGTCAAGTACTTCCTGCAACGTTCCCCTCCTATTTTCTTCAAACATCTTGCTGATTTCGCGGCTTACTGCGCATTTTTTTTCGGCGCCGAAATATTGAATGAAGTCTTCTAAAGTTTTTACTAACCGCATGGGCGATTCATAAAAGATCATGGTTCGTTCTTCTGTTGCTAATTGTGTAAGCAATGTATGCCGGCCTTTTTTCAAGGGAAGAAATCCCTCAAAAGAAAAACGGTTTGTTGTAAGTCCGCTGTTGATTAGCGCAGGAACAAAAGCTGTTGCACCGGGAAGGCTTTCTACTTTGATATTATTCTTGATACACTCCCGCACTAGTAAAAAAGCAGGGTCGGAAATTCCGGGTGTGCCGGCATCAGTGATAACCGCCATTACTTTGCCCGCAAGCATTTGGTCAACCAGGTGTTGAAGAATCTTATGCTCGTTATGCTGGTGATAGGGCGAAAGTGGCTTTTGAATTTTGTAATGGTTCAACAGCTTTGAAGATGTTCTTGTGTCTTCGGCTAAAATAACATCAACACTTTGCAAAACTTCCAATGCACGAAGCGTAATGTCTTTTAAATTGCCGATGGGTGTGGGAACGAGGTAGAGCATAGTAGTTGATTGGTTAATTAGTTGATCAGTTTATTTGTTTTTACCAGTCAACCAGTTAACTAATCAACATGTATTTCATAATATTCCATCACGGCATTGGCTAATAATTGCTTGCTCGCTTCTTCGGCAATAGCCTTTGCTTCAATTTCGTTTGGAGCTTCTATTTGCAGTGAAATATGCTTGCCTACACGAACATCTTCTACAGCGTTTAATCCTAAATTTTTTAAGCCGCCTAAAACCGCTTTTCCCTGGGGATCTAATAATTCTTTTAAAGGCATTACATGAACTTGTACAGAAAACTTCATTGAAATTAATTTATGGCAAACCTAAGAAATGAAACTATACCGTGACATCAAGTGTTTTATCATCGCCGCTTTTAATAATAGCTGGTGGCACCTTTGAAAAAACGGAAAACACGAGGTATAAAATAAATATTATTGGAATAGCAAGCCATTGCAGGGCAATGATGCAAATCACTGAAATGCCGATTAAAATGTATTTCAGCAAATTGTTTTTTATAGAATAGTCTTTGAACTTAATAGCCAGAAATGTTCTGTTGCAAACCATTAAAAAACCCAGTGAAAGAATTACTGCATACAAAAACCAGGGGTTAATTAAAAGTTGCGGAACGGCCAGCTTCGCTTTCCAGCTTTCAGGGTCAGAATCATTAAACCAAATAATCAATGGAAAAGAAGCCACTACCAAACCGGCAGCAGGCGAGGGTACACCGATGAAGCTATCTGATTGGTTAGTACTTATATTAAACTTTGCCAATCGCCAGGCAACGGCGCAGGTAAATAAAAATGCAGGCAATAAAAAAGCCGCCGAAACATCTAAACCACCCTCGCTTCTTGCATAACCCAAACGAAGCAATTGATACAAGATCATTCCGGGGGCTACGCCAAAACTTACCACATCGCTTAGGGAGTCTAACTGCTTGCCCATATCGGTAGAAGCTTTTAGCATCCTCGCTAAAAATCCATCAAAGAAATCTACTACGGCAGCAAAGAAAATGAACAGGGCGCCCCAGCCCATTTTCTCTGGAAAGAAGGGGTCATAAGTGCCTTGCTCTTCATTTAGCACCACAATGCTTTGTCCGGTTTGAAGGATAAACACAATAGCAATGCAGCCGAAGAATAAATTAAGAAGTGTAAAAAAGTTGGGAATTTGTCTCATGCAACATGCCGCCTAAGACGGTGGGTTTTGTGAATCGCAAATATAAAAGAAAGCACTATGCTTACACGGCAAAGAATTACTTCTTCATGTATGCCTCAATCTCCTCCACTGTAATTGGGATGCCCTCAAATAAGTCAACGTTTCCATCCCTGGTTATCCATAAATTATTTTCTATCCTGATTCCCATGCCTTCTTCCTCAATATAAATACCGGGTTCGACCGTAAACAACATGCCTTCTTTAATAGGCTCGGTCCTTGTTCCCAAATCATGCACATCAATGCCCAGGTGATGGGAGATGCCGTGATATAAATATTTACGGTAAGCCCTGTTCTCAGGGTCTTCGTTCTTTACATCTTCTTCTTTTAGCAATCTTATTTTTAGAAATTGTTGCGTGGCCTCGTCACCAACTTTGTCAGTATAATCAATAATAGATATGCCGGGCTTTAATAAACTCTTTGCATAATTGTGCAGATGTAAGCAGGCATTGTAAACTTCTTTTTGGCGCTCCGTAAATCTTCCATTCACAGGGATGGTTCTTGTTAAGTCGGCAGCATAGCCACCATATAAAGCACCAAAATCCATCAAAATCAATTCGCCATCCTTACATTCCTGGTTGTTAGATACATAATGTAAAGTTCTGGCTCTGTCGCCGCTGGCGATAATGCTTCCATATGCTTCGCCGGTTGCCCGCTGACTGATAAAGGAATGAAGTATCTCTGCTTCAATCTCGTATTCCATTACGCCGGGCTTTATATATTTCATCACCCGTAAAAAAGTGTTGTGTGTAATTTCTACTGCCTTCTTAACTACCTCAATTTCTTCAGGGGTTTTTATGGCTCTTAATTCCTTCATGATCTTTGCAGCCCGTTCGTATTGATGCAAAGGATAACGCTCCTTCATTTCATCTACAAAACGATAATCTCTTGACCGCACCAAACTTGCTTTGCGGTCGTTCTCATTCGTATCTAAATAAATAGCGTCGGCCAGGTGAATCCATGGTTGCAGTAAACCATCTAAACTATCCACCCAAACAATGGTTTGCATACCACTTATAGCGGCAGCTTCTTCTTTGCGCAAGCGCTTACCATCCCATTTTTCTTTTGCCTCATTTGGCCGGACAAGCACCAACACCTCCCGGTATTTTTTATCGGGATTGTCAGGGAACAAAATCACCATACTATCTTCCTGTTGTATGCCGCTTAGCCAATATAAATCGCTGTTTTGCTGAAAGGTATAAATGGCATCACCGTTGCGTGGCACTTCGTCGTTGCTAACGAAAATGGCGATACTATTTGGTTTCATTTTTTCTGTAAAGCGCTTTCTGTTCTGAATAAACAACTCCTGGTTTAGCGGCAAATTTTTCATACTGTGTATTTAAAAGTACGGGAGCAAAGTAAGCCAAATGATAAATCTTTTTGCGAACCTTTTGGGCAGTTTATAAAAACGTGTACGCCCTACACAGGGTATAAACCGAATATTCTTTACTCTTATCTTTGACTGCTAACTAAACGATTGCCCCTATATGTCAGTACCTACTATTATGTCGTTCTCTACGGAGAGCCTGGTGAAATTTGGTTTAAAGGCCACAGAAAACATTCACTACCAAAGCACCCCCGAAGAATTAGTCCAGGACACTTTGCGAATTGGTGAAGGCACCTTAACAGACACCGGCGCTTTATCCATCCGGACCGGGGAATTTACCGGTCGTTCGCCTCTTGACAAGTTTACCGTGAAAGATGAAATCACAGAAAGCACTGTTGATTGGAACAATTTCAATATTCCTATTGAAGAAAAGTATTTCCACATCATTCATAAAAAAATTGTCAACTACCTCAACGAAAAAGAAGAGTTGTGGGTGCGTGATTGCTACGCCTGCGCTGATCCCCGCTACCGGTTGAACATTAGGGTAGTAACCGAAAAACCCTGGACAAATTTATTTGCGTACAACATGTTTCTTCGTCCAACAGAAGAAGAGCTTGAAGATTTTAAAACGGAGTGGCATGTACTGTCTGCGCCGGATTTAAAATTAGATCCCAAAGAGTGCGGCACCCGCCAGCACAATGCATCTGTAGTTTCTTTTAAACACAAAACTATTTTGATTGCAGGCACAGGTTATACAGGCGAAACCAAGAAAGGCATTTTTTCTATTTTGAATTACATCTTGCCACAAGAGAAAGGTGTATTAAGTATGCACTGCAGCGCCAACATGAATGATGATGGTGATACTGCTATTTTCTTTGGACTGAGCGGTACCGGTAAAACAACACTGAGTGCGGATCCGGCCCGCAGGCTAATCGGCGATGACGAACACGGCTGGACAGGAGATAATGTCTTCAATTTTGAGGGTGGGTGCTATGCCAAGCTCATTAATTTATCGAAAGAGAAAGAGCCGGAGATATTTGCCGCGATTCGTCCCGGGGCTATCGTAGAGAATGTGAAATTTCATCCGGGCACGAACCGAATTAATTTTAATGACGGAACGATTACAGAGAATACCCGTGTTTCATATCCATTGAACTTTATCTGCAACTCAAAGGAGCCTTCTATCGGAAATATTCCGCGTAATATCTTTTTTCTTACCTGCGATGCGTATGGTGTTTTACCACCAATTTCTAAGTTGACAAAGGGCCAGGCCATGTACCAGTTCATTTCGGGTTACACAGCAAAAGTTGCTGGTACCGAAGCCGGAATTACAGAACCAAAGCCTACGTTCAGCGCCTGTTTTGGGGCTCCCTTCATGTCTTTACATCCGGGTAAATATGCAGAGATGCTGGGTAAAAAAATGGAAGAGAACAAGGTAAATATATGGCTCATTAATACCGGTTGGACAGGAGGCCCTAATGGCGTTGGCAGTAGAATAAAACTTTCTTACACCAGGGCTATGATAACGGCTGCATTGGATGGCAAATTAGACAATGTGGCTACTGCTACCGACCCTGTTTTTGGTATGGCTATTCCGGCAGAGGTGCCAGGTGTGCCCACAGAAATATTAACCCCCAAAAATACCTGGAAGGACAAAGCTGCCTATGATGAAAAAGCGAAATTTCTTGCCAGCTTATTTGTAAAGAATTTTGAGCAATATGCAACAGGTGTATCAGGGGAAATTTTAGCGGCAGCCCCTAAAGTATAAACTTTTTAATGTGCGATGAGTAATGGATAACGAGTGAGACCGCTTCTCACCCGTTATCCATTACTCATTTTTTCTTTTTGTTATAACACCTTTTAAGCGAAATTCGCTACTTGCTTAAAGCATTTGTGCCTAACGAAACAATAATCCATAAACATGAAGTGTACTTTTCTTTATCTATCTCTTCTATTCTCATTTAATCTCATAGCTCAACCGGATCGCTGGCAACAGAGGGTAAAATATACCATGGACATTGACATGAATGTTCAAACAAACCAATACAAGGGCAAACAAAAACTACAGTATTGGAATAATTCGCCGGACACCTTGAACCGTGTCTTTTTTCATTTGTACTGGAATGCATTTCAGCCCGGCAGCATGATGGATGAACGCAGCCGCAGGCAGGGCACAGTTCAAATTCAACGGGGCGAAAGAAAGGCAGCCGATTGGGATGCCCGTGTGCGGGACCGCATTGTGAATTTGAAGCCGGAAGAAACAGGCTACCAAAAAATTACTTCCATTAAAATGAATGGCCGCGAACAAAAAACAGTGTTGCACGAAACGATTTTAGAAGTGATTCTGGATAGGCCAATTCTACCCAAATCAACAGTATCTTTTGATACGGACTGGGATGCGCAGGTACCATTGCAAATTCGCCGCAGTGGCAGAGATAACCCGGGTACCAATGTTCGATATACAATGACGCAATGGTATCCAAAAATCTGCGAGTATGATCTTGAAGGCTGGCACCCTACGCCTTATATTGCCCGTGAGTTTTACGGTGTTTGGGGCGACTATGATGTAACTATTTCCATTGACAAATCTTACATCATCGGTGGTAGCGGGTATTTACAAAATGCTTCGCAGGTAGGTTATGGCTACGAAGAAAAAGGTGCAAAAGTACAGCGTCCTGCAGGTGCTAAATTAGTTTGGAAATTCAGTGCGCCCAACGTGCATGATTTTGCCTGGGCGGCAGACCCTGAATTTGTGCATCTTTCTAAAAAGATACGGCCTGATTTAACCCTGCATGTGCTTTATGATAAAGGCGATAAAAGAGTAACTGACTGGGAACAGATCATTCCAAAAATGGAAAAGATCATTCCGTTTGTTGAAAAGAAATTTGGGGCGTATGCGTACAGGCAATATTCATGGATACATGGCGGTGATGGTGGCATGGAGTACCCAATGGCAACCATGGTAAGCGGTCCGGGTGATGGCGTCACCATTCATGAATTTTTACATAGCTGGTACCAGGGAATGTTAGGCACAAATGAATCGCTCTATCCCTGGATGGATGAAGGCTTCACTACGTTTGCAGAAAATGAAGCGACCGCATTTTTAAAAGAATCAAAGGAGTTTCCGCATCAAGGCGACTACAACGGGTATTTTGCATTGGCAAAATCAGGATTAGAAGAGCCAATGACTACTCATGCCGATCATTACAATACCAATTTTGCATACAGCGTTGCCTCTTATTCAAAGGGAGCTGTGTTTTTAACGCAGTTGGGATATATAGTCAGCGATTCTTTACGGGATAAGATCATGCTGGAATATTACCGCCAATGGAGGTTCAGGCACCCGAACGTAAACGATTTTATTAGTGTGGCTGAAAAAACAAGCGGGATAAAATTAGATTGGTATAAAGAGTATTGGGTGTCAAGCACTAAAACAATTGATTACGGAATTGATAGTTTATGGGAAGCAGGTGGCACAACAAACATCCGCCTGGGTAAAATTGGTATGATGCCAATGCCAATTGATGTAAGGCTTACATTTAAGGACGGAAGCTCTGAATGGCATTACGTTCCAGCTTATGAAATGTTTGGCATAAAGCCTGCGGATGCCGGACAAGAAAAAAGAAAAGTATATAAAGAATGGAAATGGACAAGCCCAACTTATGAAATTGCAACAGCAAGAAAATTGACAGACATTACAAGTGTTGAAATTGACCCCTCTCACCGGTTGGCAGATGTGAACCCAAAAAATAACAGGATAGAGTTGAAGTGGTAAACTTTGCCCACTTCACTTTACCACGATAATATAAACTCAATCAGCATTTGTTGATTGAGTTTTTTATGTACCAGGCTTAAGTACTACTATTTAGCTTTTGTTGCAATCTGTGATTTATTCTATTATTTTCTTCCAGTGGAAGAGAATAATAGAATCACTCTTGTACGCTTTGTTTACTATTCAGTATTAGGCTAATAACATTAACATATAACAACCGAAGCGAAAGTGAATACCAAAACGCTCTGTACATGAGCCTTTGCTGCGCATTGGCCGTTCCTTCTAACCAGGTAGATAGTTAGGGTGAAACATTAGTGCTGCAACTTTTACAGATATTTGTTTCGTCTATTTACTGTCAATTCTATTTTTATGAAGAAAAACTTTAATTACATATCAGTCTTGTTTTTTACAATATTGATTACTTCTTTTCATTCCAATGCACAAAAGAAGCTTACTGAGGGTACTGTTCTTTATGACATCACTATCAATACAGGTACTGACAAACCTCAAAACGCAGAATTTTTTGATGGTGCCACTAATGCCGTTTACATTAAGGGAAGTAAAACACGCACTGAAATGGTAAACTCACTTGGTACGCAAAGCACCATTATCAATCAGGCCACTGGCAAAAAAGAAATTACTATCCTAAAAGAATATGGTGAACAGAAATTCATGATTACACTTACACCGGCAGACTGGATGGAAGTAAATAAAAAGTATGAGAATGTAAATTTTACTTACGATGCTGCAGCTACAAAAACCATTCAGGGTTACGCGGCAAAAAAGGCAGTAGGCAGTTTACCCGATGGTACCACTTTCACCGTCTGGTACACACCGGATATTACTATTGACAATAAAGATTTTCAATACATTAATAGAAATCTACCTGGCCTGGCCCTAGAATATGAAACTGCTTTCAGTAATTTAAAGGTCACTTATACAGCCTCTAAAATAAGTTTTGCACCAGTACCTGCGGTAAAGTTTGAACTACCAAAATCAGGTTTTAGAGTAGTAAGCTACCAGGAAAGTAAAGGAGGAAAAGTAAGTGGAGGAAAATAATTAGAATTTTGAAGCAGATGGGGCGAATTTGATTTTCCCCATCAAAGGCAATTTTTTCAGGGGCATTACAAAAGAGGCGTTCCCTTTTTGAAAGGTTATTACTTTGTTCAGTAAAATGAAATTCTTTGGTGCAGATTCGCTGAAGAAATTATTGCTCTTATAATTGTAGTTGGAACGAAGGGAGAAATTCTTCGAACTATAAGGCATCAATACCGAACCACCATTGTTCTTGGACTTTTTGCCACCATCATCCCCTAACGTAGCAAAAGCCGCCACTGAAGCTGAGATGAGCACAGCCGTAGCGATCTTTCTCTTTATTATACGTTTAGTTATTTTGGACGTTAGGTTCATTCTGGGGCAAATGTAAAATTAATTCTTAACAATTTTTCAACTTATGGCTAATTTCTTTATAACTCCTTTAACGCCGGCCCAAAGATTAAAGTATAAATCTTTGGTGCTTTTTATTGGAAAGAGTAATTTGTTTTAAATGCCAGGAATATGAGATCAGACCCGCAAGAAGACAAAGAAAACTTAGACGAGCTCCTCAGGCAATATAATAATTTACGCAACGGTTATAGTGGCTTTTTAGAGGAAGATGCCTTTGAGCGCATTATTGATCACTATGATGAGACTGAGGAATTAAGCAAAGCACTTGAAGCCGCTAATATGGCTATTGAGTATTTTCCTTTTTCAGCCCCGCTTCTTATAAAAAAAGCTGACCTGTTACTGGCCACCCGAAAATACCATGATGCACTTACAACACTTGAAAAGGCGGCCCTTTTCGATGCCACTGATATTAATCTCTATATTTTAAAAACAGATGTTTACCTGGCTTTGGATAAGCAGGAACTGGCAGTAGCTCTTTTAGAAGATGCCATTGCCAATTTCGAGGGTGATGAGAAAATAGAGTTGCTTTTTGAACTGGCCGATGTGTATGATGATTACGAGGAATTTGACAAGGTGTTTGATTGCCTGAAGGTGATTTTAGAAGAAGCGCCTTCAAATGAAGAAGCTCTCTACAAAATTTGTTTCTGGACCGACTTTACCGGTCGCAATGAAGAAAGCATTCGCTTGCACCTGAAAATTATTGAAGAACAGCCATACAGCGAGCTGGCCTGGTTTAATTTAGGCGCTGCTTACCAAGGAATTAAGTTATACGAAAAAGCCATTGATGCTTACCAATATGCTATTGTAATTGATGAAAAGTTCGATTACGCCTACCGCAATGTAGGCGATGCCTATATCCGCATAAGGAAGTACAAAGATGCAATTGAAGCGCTGGAAAAAGTGCTGGAACTCTCTAAACCTGAAGAAGTCATTTATGAAGCGATCGGCCATTGTTACGACAGGTTAAAAAACTATGCGCAGGCACGTTTTCATTACCGCAAAGCATCGCACTTAAATACCGGCGATAGTAAACTCTATTATAAAATCGCCTGTACCTATTTCAATGAGAACTTATTTGCGCCAGCAGTTAAACAATTGGAATCTGCCTTAAAAATACACCGGCTGCAACCAGAGTATAATTTATTGATGGGAGAATGTAAACTGGAATTAAACGAAATAAAGGAAGCCGTTCAGTTTTTATCAACGGCGGTAAGAGTGCGGCCAAAAAATATCGGGGGCTGGGAAAGCCTGATCCGCTGCTTGTATACTGCGGGCTATTATACAGAAGCCCGCCAGCAGGCCCTTTCAGCGTATAAGCATACTAAAGGCAAGCCGGTATTTATATATTATTTAAGCACTGTTTTGTTCGCCATGAACAAGACAAAAGAAGCTCTTATTTATTTAGAACAGGCTTTAACCGCCGCGCCAAAAGGCGTAAAAAAGTTCATTCAGCTTGATCCTTCCATCCTGCAAAAGACGCAGGTGGTGGATGTGATTGCCCGCCATAAACGAAATAGAGAACTGTAAAAGGTTTAGTTCCCTATTTTTGCCGGCAATTTTAATGATAGCCAAACATGAATTTTAATCTCTCCCAAATTCCCGACCGCTTTCCAAAGCCGCGCATTGCAGGCCTTACCATGGTAATGGACAAAGGTTTAAGTGTAGAAGAAGCAAAAAACTTTCTTAGCGTTTCTCATCCGCACGTTGATATTATAAAGCTGGGTTTTGGAACCTCCTTTGTAACGCCTAACCTTAAGGATAAGTTGGAAGTCTATAAATCATATGATATTCCTATATACTTTGGCGGAACCTTGTTTGAAGCCTTTTTAATACGCAACCAATTTGAAGATTATATAGCTGTATGTAAAGAATTTGGCATCAGTTACATGGAAGTGAGTGATGGTTCCATCACCATTCCTCATGCTGAAAAATGCGGTTATATCGAAAAGCTTACGCAGCACGGAACAGTATTAAGCGAAGTGGGAAGCAAAGATGCTGCGCATATTATGCCTCCGTATAAATGGATTGAATTAATGCGTGCCGAATTAGAAGCAGGCGCCACTTATGTTATTGCAGAAGCCCGTGAAGCCGGCAACGTAGGTATTTATCGCGGCAGCGGCGAGGTACGTGAAGGATTAGTGCAGGAGATACTGACGCAAATCCCCGGCGAAAAAATAATTTGGGAAGCGCCTCAAAAAGCGCAACAGCTTTATTTTATGGAGTTACTGGGCTGTAATGTGAACCTTGGTAACATTGCCCCAACAGAAGTAATTCCTATGGAAACCATGCGTATTGGTTTACGCGGCGATACATTCCACCTTTACCTGAATAAAGAGTAAGCCGGATGAAACGCTATGGCTTGATTGGCCGCACTTTGAAACATTCTTTCTCTAAAAATTATTTTACGAAGAAGTTTGAAGAAGACGGACTGTCTGATTATAGCTATGAGAATTTTGAACTGGAAGCTATTAAGGAATTTCCGCTTTTACTTACACGTAATCCTGACATAAGGGGACTGAATGTAACTATTCCTTATAAAGAAGAGGTACTCCCGTTTCTCACTGATAAGAACGAAGTAGTTGCAAAAATTGGTGCCTGTAATTGCATTAAGCTGGAAGGTGAAAAACTCATAGGTTTTAATACTGATGTAGTTGGTTTTGATAAAAGCTTAAAGCAGCAATTAAGACCCCATCATAAAAAGGCATTGATACTGGGAACCGGGGGCGCCTCAAAAGCTATCGCTTACGTATTACAGCAAGCAGATATTGAGTTTGATTTCGTTAGCCGGAAAAGAGCTGAGAATATCTTAGGATACGAGAATTTAAGCGAAGAAATTTTAAGCAGCCATCATCTTATTATCAATACAACACCGCTGGGTATGTGGCCAAATGTAGATGCCAGCCCTCCGGTACCTTACCAGTTTCTCACGCCAAATCATTTTTTATTCGATATTATTTATAACCCGGCTAAAACACAATTTTTAGAAGAGGGAGAGAAACGGGGTGCGCAAATTTGCAATGGTTACGATATGCTGATTGAGCAGGCAGAAGAAAGCTGGCGGATATGGAATAGTTGATCTTAGGTCCATTTCAATGTTGCACTAAAGAATTACTAAGCAAGAATCAAAAGCTATTGACTCAATTTTTTTACAGCTTCATCAGGTACACTAACTACTTTTCTCCTTACATAATCAAAACAAACCATGCCTGTTTTAGCAATAGCCACTATTTTGTCCGTATCTGCCTTCAATAATTTATAATACAGGTCGAAGCCTGCTTTGCTAAATTCACCGGCGGTTACAAACGCTTCAATGATATCGCCATAAAAAACTTCTGTCTTAAATTCAATAGCTACATCACTCATAATTAAGCCCACGCTTTCAAACTCAAATTCTGTATACCCAACGTTTTTCAGGTACTGCATTCTAGCTTCATGCAGAAGAGATAGAACCGTGTCGTTGCCAACATGTGCGCCATAATTTAAATCAGTAATGCGGATAGGAATTTTTGTAGAAAAGGAAAATGTTTGCGGTAATACCACTTTAATTCTTGCCATGCTTAGGTTTAAAGTGTTTACTGCAATTGGTGCAGGATTTCCAGAACACCGGTAAAGTCAGCTGTAATAGCAGGGGACGAAAGTTTTTGCTGCAGTTGATAAATACGTTCTTTACAACTTCCATCACCATCCTGGCAGCTTACAAGGCTAAATAATTTTTTAGGCAGCTTCATAGCATTGCCATCACCATCGCAATATACCATGTAATTATTGGCAGCAGCAAAGTCAGACACTTGTGTACTAGCGGCAGTTTTAGGAATAAACCTTCCGAGAACTGCAAAGGAATGCGCTATGTTTTGTGGGACTACAAAACTTGAAAATTTTCTTCGTGTTGTTACTGTTTGACTTTCCTGAATCGATTGTGATTCAGGAGAAAAGTCGCGACTGCGGGGGCTGACAGCAGCCTGCACGTTGTTTTCGTTCGAAACAACTGACCCTTCTTTTTTAGTGTCAGGCGATTCTTTTACCGGAACGGTTGTTTCACTTCCTGTCTGCAATGCGCCAGCCTCGGTGCGCTTCATCAGGAGGGTAGTGCTAATAGCTATGATGCCAACAATTGAAGCTGCGGCAACATAACGGATTGGTGTTTTAAAGCGGGTGGTAAATGGGATAACCTTAGTAGAATGAGTAGCGTCCGCGTCTAAACTTTTTTCAATGCTATTCCATACTGTAAGAGGTGGGTCCTGTGTGTAGTTGTATAACCGGTTTGCAAAATTTCCTTCATTATCAAGTGCCTCTGCAATTCTATCCCATATACCTGTAGGAGGAATTTCTTCAAAGCGTGTTAGTTTGTTTTGTAAACTGTTATCCATTGGTTATGGAACTTGTTTTCTTCGTTCAATAAAAGTTTGTACCAGCCCCTGCAAAATTTGCTTCGCCCGTGAAAGCTGCGATTTTGAAGTGCCTTCGCTAATCCCTAATTGTTCTCCTATTTGCTTATGCGTATAACCTTCCACTACATACATATTAAAAACGGTACGGTATCCAGGCGATAGCTTTTGCACAAGATTGATGATATCTTTCTCGGCTAAGCTATCCAGTACGGAAAGATATTTGCCCTCCACAGTGTTCTCCTCATGCTCAGTAATCGGCTGCAAATAAATTTTTTTTCGGTAGTGCTCAATAGCAGTGTTTACAAAAATCCGTCGTATCCAACCTTCAAAGGAACCCTCACCCCTAAACGATGACATTTTTTTAAAGACCTTTATAAATCCTTCCTGTAAGATATCTTCTGCTTCTTCGGCATTAGCCGCATAGCGCAGGCACACCCCATACATTTTTGACGCAAAACGGATGTACAACTCACGCTGCATTATCCTGTCGCCCTTCATGCACCCTGCAATTAAGTCGTTGTCGCTAAAAGATTGGTTGCTTATGCCGCTCAATATTTATTTGTTTATTCACTACTGATTCAAAAATTCTACCAGCTTATCAACTGCTTTTCTCCTATGACTATACCTGCTTTTTTCTTCTATCCCCATTTCCGCAAAAGTTTTATCTGCACCATCCGGTATAAAAACAGGGTCATACCCGAAGCCCTTCATACCCTTTTGCCCTTCAATTATGTGTCCTTTGCAAACGCCTTCAAAAAAATTCAGCTCTCCCTCCGTTATCAAACAAATTACCGTTCTAAAGTGTGCAGTTCTATTTTCTTTGCCTTCTAAGTTTAGGAGCAACTTCTTAATATTTTTTTGAAATGATTTTTCCTCACCTGCATATCGTGCACTATGTACACCCGGCTCGCCATTCAACGCATCAACTTCCAGGCCCGTGTCCTCGCTAAAACAATCGATGCTGGTAAGATGATAGATAGTTGTTGCTTTTTCTTCGGCGTTCGCTTCCAGCGTATCGTGAGGCTCAGGAATATCAATGTCAATGCCTGCTTCTTTTAATGTAATAATTTCAAAATGGGAGGGAAGCACAGCTCTTATTTCATTAACCTTATGCTGGTTATTGGTAGCGAAAATTATCTTCATATTATAAACCGAATAATTGTTTAAGTGCCATCCACAACTGGCTCTTTGATTGTTTAGTCTTTTCTATCTGTGTGAGCGAAGGTGCTAAAACAAATTGTATGGATCCTGCATTTTGTACGGTGTACTCAAGTGCATTCGATGTTAAACCAACAACCCCAGGAGCAACATCTAAAAATAAAATTTCTTTTGGAGCTAGTTGATGTATCACCGTGTCATCTTTTTCTTCAGCATTGTGCCAGTTAACAATCGCAACATGAGAGAGATCTAACCCGCATGCTAAAAGCACCGCTGTTAAAAATTCTAATTCTTTATCAGGCAAAAAAGGAGCTGTTTTATGATTGACGAGTATTAAAATATTTTTTTCATTTTTCCCCAGATAACTCACTGTCTTTTTTTGAGGCACGGGCATTGCACTACCTTGTACAAGTGAGTATCGATAAAGTGAGGCCACTAATCCCGAGGGCAATGAAATGTTATTTAAACTCATTCTAGGGTTTTGACGCGTAATGTTTCCGAATCTTTTTCTGTTTATTTGCAGCGCAAAATTAAATGATTATGATTGCTACAATGGAACTTACAATTAACAAGGCAGAACAGAGTAAACTAAAAGATATTAGCCTGGAGAACCTGCCCTTTGGAAAATACTTTACCGATCATATGCTTGAAGCAGACTATGAGAACGGTGAATGGAAAAATGTAGAAATAAAACCCTACCAACCTCTTTTGCTCAGTCCTTCGCTTGCTGCACTGCATTATGGACAGGCAATTTTTGAAGGCATTAAAGCCTATAAAAATGCTGATGGCGAGGTCTTCATTTTTCGTCCGTATGATAACTATCAACGCTTTAATGTTTCTGCTGAGCGTATGCAAATGCCGTCGGTGCCCGAAGATATTTTTATAGAAGGCATGAAACAGTTGGTAGCACTGGATAAAGCATGGATTCCTAACCAGGCCGACCACTCACTTTACATTCGTCCCTTCATGTTCTCGAGCGATGAGCTGATTGGTGTTCGCCCATCGGATACATATAAGTTCCTGAATATTTTAAGCCCTACTGGTCCGTATTACAATGCGCCCATGCGTATTTATGTAGAGGAGCAGTATGTGCGTGCCGTTCCCGGTGGCATTGGTTATGCAAAAGCTGCAGGTAATTACGGCGCTGCCATGTATGCGACTGCACAGGCAAAGAAAAGGGGCTATGACCAGGTATTATGGACCGACGCATTTGAACATAAATATGTGCAGGAGATTGGCACTATGAATGTCATTTTTATTATTGGTGATAAAGCAGTTACCCCCGATTTAGGTGCTGGAACCATATTAGCCGGTGTTACCCGCAACAGTGCTTTAACTCTTTTACAGGAAGCCGGTTTTACTATAGAAGAAAGATCTTTGAGTATTGATGAGATCATTGATGCCTTTAAATCGGGTTTGCTGCATGAGGTGTTTGGAACCGGAACTGCTGCTACTATCTCTTATATTAAAGAACTGCGTTACAAAGATTTTGTAATGAACTTTGACACTGATAAATGGCAAACGGCACCTACCATTAAAAAATGGCTGACAGATATTAGGGAAGGAAGGAGAGAAGATAAGTACGGCTGGATGGTGAAAGTGTGATAAGTAATAAGTGCAATTTGCAATAAGCAATATGCAGCACGGAAATAATAACAAAGTCCCGCAATCTAGCGGGACTTTTTTATTACAATTTTTTTACTTCGACAGCATTTCTTTCTTCGCAAGGTGAGGGATTGGTGAGGCGGCTAAGCTATTGTTAAATGAAGTTTATGATAAAAAAGGCAGTTTATTTTTACTTCATATGAGCCGGATTCTTTTCTCCCTAACACTGCTTTTTGTTAGTGCTTTCGTTAAAGCCCAAACCCCATCAATCACTATCCAGGTTTCTGACAATAAAAATGCACCGGTTACATCGGCTACTGTTATAGTGTTTCCCATAAATGATAGCTTGAATAAACAAACTAAAATTGCCGATAGCACCGGCATTGCTGTATTTGATCTGGCATTAAACAATTTATACCTCGTTCGTATTTCATCTGTCAATTATACTTCTACAGAAAAGACTATCAAGGTTGGAAGCGAAAGCACCACCTTTCGTTTTGTCCTGCAGCCGGTTTCCAAATCATTAAGCAATGTTGTTATTACAGCTAACCGTCCGCTGATAAGGCAGGATGATGATAAAACCATTGTTGATCCCGAAGCCTTGGCGCTTGCTTCTACCAACGCTTATGAAATACTGGAGAAAACGCCGGGCTTGTTTGTTGACCAGGACGGTAACATTTATTTAAGCAGCACCACGCCGGCAAAAGTTTATATCAATGGAAGAGAACAAAGAATGAGTGCTGCTGACATCGCCACCATTTTAAAAAGCCTTCCACCCAATGCCATTGCTTCCATAGAAATTATGCGAACGCCTTCTGCAAAATATGATGCATCAGGTAGCGGCGGTGTAGTAAATGTTATCCTTCGCAAAGGCATACGCATTGGCTTAACAGGAAGTGTAAATGCCGGTTTGAACCAGGGCCGTTACGGCAACCAGTTTGTTGGTTTCAACCTGAATAATAATAATGGAAAACTATCCAACTATATAAATGTGCAGGCGTCAAAGCGTAATTCGTTTGAAGAGTTAATTACTGCCCGCCGGTTTGCGCAGGACACAGTTTTAACCCAGGATGCTTTAACCAAATACCCTGCTAACAGTTATTACGTTGGCTACGGTTTTAATTATGAGTTGAATAATAAGTGGGAATTAAATTACGATGGCCGCCTGAGCTATAACTTAGGCAAAACCAATAGCTCCAATGAATCTATTATCAGCAAAATAAGCAGCAGCCAGGTTACGGGCAATAATCTCGCATTGATTAATAATACTTCAAAAAGCTATTCCATCAACCAGGGCTTTAATGTAAAATATAAAATTGATTCAATTGGTTCCGAATGGACAACTGATCTTTCTTTTACTCATTCTCCAAACAATACCAACCAGGTTTTTACCACTAATATTTTTGCGCCTTCTTTTAGCTTAACTAACGGGGATGCAAGAATTGAAAACGACTTGAACTTCTTTTCTACGGCCACTAACCTTACAAAGAAATTCGCAAAAAAACTGACCGTTGAAACAGGCTTAAAGACAACGGTAGTGAATTTTGAAAACAGCAATAATTATTTCAGGGGCACTAACGGCAGCCGGGTAAAAGATAACATTCGCACCGGCGCTTATAACTACAAGGAAAATATTAATGCGGCTTACCTCCAAGGCTCAAAAGATTTTAATGGAGTGATTTTAAAAGTGGGTACCCGTGTAGAAAACACCAACATGCGTGGCAACCAGTTGGTGCCAAAGGATACGTCGTTCTCCATCAACCGTACCGACCTTTTTCCCTACGTGTATCTAAGCCGCAATCTTATGAAAATTGCCAGCTATGACCTCCGTGCTTTCCTGGTTTATCGCCGCACCATCAGCCGTCCCGCCTATGAAAATTTGAATCCTTCACCGCGTTATATAGATCCTTATTTATTCGAGTCGGGCAACCCTTCGCTTCGTCCGCAGTTCACACAAAACTATGAGGCTAATATTTCAGTTGATGAACGTCCCATCATCGCCATCGGTGTTAATGAAACCAAAGACATTTTTAACCAGGTAGTTTTTCAGGCCGACAGCAACAGAAGCCAGGCATACAGAACCTACGTCAATCTTGGGAAAAATAAAGAAACCTACTTCCGTGCATTAGGTGCCTTGCCTCCGGGCGGTAAATACTTCTTTGTAGCCGGTGTGCAGTACAATCACAATCATTACCAGGGTTCTTACGAAAACAAGCCGTTACAATTCAAGCGTGGTAGCTGGCGAATATTCACCTATCACAATTTGAAGCTGTCGCCCAACACTAACTTATCATTGAATGGTTTTGTATT
>JAQBNG010000015.1 GCA_028288675.1 Flavisolibacter sp.
CTTACTTTATCGGTAGTTCGGCCGGGCAATGCAAACACGTCACGGTTGTAAGCATCCGCGAGTTTTGCGGTTATCATGCTGCCGCCTTTCACGGTTGATTCAATAACAATGGTGGCATCGCTCATGCCGGCTACAATGCGGTTGCGTAAAGGGAAATTGTGTTTATCAGGCTTAGTGCCACTAAAAAATTCAGATAGTATTCCGCCCCCTTCCGTTATCATTTCTTTTGCTAAAGAAGCATGTTGTGCCGGGTAAATTTTATCCAAACCATGACCAACAACGCCAACCGTTTGCAAACCATTTTTCAGCGCCGCTTTATGTGCAATGGCATCAATGCCAAATGCAAGCCCGCTTACAATTAAAATATTGTGTTCCAATAAATCCTTAACCAGCTTCTCTGTGAAAGCCTTGCCATAGTCTGTATTACTTCTTGTGCCAACAATAGCTATAACTTTTGAAGTATTTAAACTGGCGGCACCTTTATAAAAAAGAAGAGTGGGCGGATCGTAGCAGTTAAGAAGTCTTTTTGGATAGGCTTCATCGGTTAAGAAAAGTGCCTGAATTTTATATTTGTCAATAAACTTTTCTTCGTGTTCTGCTAAATGAAATTCATTAAAATGTTTGATGCTCCTGGCTCTAATTTCACCAATGCCATCTATTTTTTCAAGCTCCGAAATCTTTGCTTTAAAGATGGAGCCGGCATCGCCAAAGTGCTGCACTAAAATCTTTGCCTGCACATCGCCGATGTTGGGAATAAGTGTAAGAGAAAGTTGGTAGAAGAGTTCAGAATGCATGGAGGAGTTGACAAGTGATGGTTGACAGATGGCAGCAATTTAAGAAAAGTCTGTCATCTGTCAACTCCTATCATTTGGCTGTAATCTTCAACTCCGTCCTCCTGTTTTGTGCCCGGCCTTCTTCAGTTTTATTATCTGCTACAGGCTTTGATGCGCCAAAACCTTTTGCTACAAACCGGTCACCTTTAATGCCATTGACCACCAAATAATTTGTTACGCTTATAGCACGTGCCGTGGATAGTTTTTGGTTATCAGCAGCAGTACCCACATTGTCTGTATGACCTTCAATTTGAATTTTTACCGTGGGATTATCTTTCAGCAATTGCACCACTCTGTCCAACTCTATGGTGGACTCAGGCTTTACTTCATACTTTTTTGTATCAAAGAAAATATTGCGCAGAACAATGGATGCATCAACTTCTATGGGCTGTAGAGGAATATCTTTTTGATAGGTAGAATCAGGCGCTTTTGTTTTTAATGAATAATTACCGGAGTAAAACAAATAGCCTTTTCTTGCTACGTTAAATACGTAATCTTTTCCAACAGGAAGGGTAAGTAAATAATTTCCGGTTTCATCGGTTTGCACTTTTGAAACTGTTTGTTTTGTAGCCAGGTCAATCAGTTCAACGGATGATGGCAGGCCAGCGGTTGTTTTTTTGTCAAACACTTTTCCTTTCACCCAAATGGTGCGGGCAGGGCGGGCATCTTCCCGCATTTCGAAACTATAAATATCAAGACCGCCTTTACTGTCGCCGCGGTCACTTGCATAGTAAGCTGTCTTTGCATCAGCACCAATAAACAGGGTGCCTTCGTTGGCAATAGTGTTGATGGGATAGCCCAAATTTTCTGGTTTGCCCCATTTACCGTCAGCACTTTTTCTTGTGATGAATAAATCATCGCCGCCATAGCCTTGCAAACTATTTGAATTAAAGTATAGCGTTTGGTTATCAGCGTGAATAAAAGGAGAGTATTCATCGCCTGTCGTATTAATGCCGGGACCTAAGTTTTCGGGCTTTCCCCATTTGCCGCTGGGTAATAAATGCGACACGTACAAGTCACTGCCACCAAGACCGCCGAAGCGCCGGCTGGAGAAATACAAATCCCGTTTATCGGGTGATAAGCAAGGTTGTGATTCCCATTGGTCAGTATTGATATTGCTGCCTAAGTTAAATGCCGGGGACCAGCCGTCAGGGGTTTTGTAAGAGATATAAATATCGCAACTGCCCGCGCCATCGGGCCGATTGCAGCCGGTAAATACCAACCATTCGCCATCACTTGAAATATTTTGTGCGCCTTCGTTTTGTTGTGTATTGATGTTGCCCGGCAAGCGAACGGATTTAGCCCAGGCTGTACCGGTTTTTTCACTGGCGAAAAAATCTTCGTTCATTCCATTCAGCCGCCTTGTATAAACTAAAAGCTTACCATCAACCGGCATTGTTGGAAAGTATTCCGATTCTGAAGTGTTCACGGCATCGCCCATATTTTGCGGGGCAAAGAGATAATTGCCAGTATGTGTTTTTGCATAATTAATAGCAAATTGAAAACTGCGTTGCCGGTACTCCGCTGCTTTTTTTGTAGTGGGATGGAGGTCCGGTTTAGCTAATAATGAATTAATAGTTTGCAATGCTTTTTCAAAATTGCCTTTGCCAGCTAAATTGATAGCATAGGGAAGAAGTGATTCGGCCGTATAAGCACTATCCATGCTGATAGCTTTCTCATAAAAAGAAACGCTTTGTGTATAGTCTTTCAGTTCGCCATACACACCGGCAAGTGATAGGTATGCGTCAATATATCGTTCATCTCTTCTGATAGCTTCGTTAAGTGACGCAACAGCCTCTTTGTATTTGGCGGCTTCTGCCAATTCCATTGCACGGTCGTAGAAAGTGATGGCTTTTTTATCAATTTTTTCAGGATCGTATTGGGCTGTGGCAGAAAAAGTAGAATACAAAATTAAAAACGTGAAATACAGCATGCGGCTCTTCATGAATTGAAGATAACAACTCTAAAAAAAGCTGGGTGATTCTACGCTTGTTTTAACGTTCTTTCAACTGTAAAATTGAACCAACAATCAAGGAACATTAATATACTTATGGGTTTGCAACGATAGCTGCCATTGCGGATGAGCTTTAATGTAATCCACGATCAAGGGAGTAATGCTGTCTGCTTTCGACCATTCGGGTTGTAGAAACAGCTTGCAGTTAGATGAAACTTGCGAAGCCCATTTTTCACCCCAGGCAAAATCTGACGTATTAAAAACCACAATTTTTAATTCATCCGCCTTTGGCAAAATTTCCGGTAACGGTGCCTTAAATTTTTTGGGTGATAAGGTGATCCAATCCAGTTCGCCGGAAAGAGGAGAAGAGCCTGACGTTTCAATATGTGTTCGCAGTCCGGCCTCGTGCAATACGTTTGTAAGGGGATATAAATCGTGCATTAGGGGTTCGCCACCGGTGATAACAACAATTTTTGCAGGCGTTGCCTTAATTGTGCTAACAATGTCTTCAATCTTCCAAAAAGGATGTTTACCTGCATCCCAGCTATCTTTTACATCGCACCAAACGCAGCCTACATCGCAGCCGCCCAATCGTACAAAATAAGCAGCACGGCCTGTATGTACGCCTTCGCCCTGAAGGGTATAAAAATGCTCCATCAACGGCAAAGCAGTTGTCTTGCTTAATTCAATAGACAGTTCTATATTACTTATTGTCTCAACCATTTTCAAATTTGCTAATTGTCGCATTAGTCATAGTGCTTCATAGCACAAGCCTTAAATGTATTTTTCATCAAAGCTGCAATCGTCATAGGCCCTACGCCACCAGGTACCGGTGTTATGTAAGAAGTTTTATGTGCTACCGATGCATAATCCACATCGCCGCTAATGCGGTACCCGCTTTTTTTTGTAGCATCGGTAACCCTGGTAATGCCCACATCAATCACCACGGCGCCTTCTTTCACCATATCTTCTTTTATAAATCCGGGACGCCCTAAAGCCGCAACAATAATATCTGCCGTTTGGCAAATCTCTTTCAGATTTTTTGTGCCTGAATGGCAAATGGTAACGGTACAATTTCCCGGGTTGGTAGCGGCGCTTAATAAAATACTCATGGGCCGGCCTACAATATTGCTCCGGCCAATAACTACGGCATGTTTGCTGGCGGTATCAATTTTATAATGCTCCAGCATTAGCATAATACCATACGGTGTAGCGGGAACAAAAGTTGGCTGGCCTTGCACCATACGGCCTACATTAACAGGGTGAAAGCCATCAACATCTTTACCTGCATCTATCGTATTTATAATTTCTTCGGAAGAAATATGCGCCGGTAACGGCAATTGAACCAAGATGCCATCTACATCAGGATCATTATTTAATTCCCGTACCAGTTCCAGCAGTTTTAATTCTGAAATATCCTCTTCCATTCGTATCAGGGTTGATTTAAACCCTACCTCGTTACAAGCTTTTACTTTAGAAGCAACGTAGGTTTCGCTGGCGCCATTGGTACCTACTAAAATAGCTGCCAAATGCGGAACCGGGGCACCTCTTGACATTAATTGGGCAACTTCTATCTTCAATAAATCTATGATCGCCTGCGCAGTTGCCTTCCCGTTCAAAATTTGCATCCGGCAAAGATAAAAGGGTTTGAGGTTTGGAGTTTGGAGTTTGAGGTTCTTTAACGCTGTCTTTGCCCTACCACATTCAGCCGTTCCCTCAATCTACCCGCATCACACCTTATTAACCTGGCAACTTATCAACGTATCAACTTTCTTCTTTATCTTAACACAAACTAACAACTGTGAAAAAGAGCTTGCTCTTGACCACATTATGCTTCCATTTATTTTGTTCCTACGGACAAATCACCCGCACTCCTGTAAGTGCAGTTTATACTTTACTTCATACCTATAGTTCCCGGTTTAAAGATGCTTTTTCGTTCAGCGGAAATGCCGCCTCACTGGCTGGGGTGAAAAACTTTTCAGCAGGCATTTATTCAGAACGCCGCTTTATGTTACAGGAGCTTTCTTCTTATTCTTTTGCTGTAGCCTTACCTGTATCAGCAGGTAGTTTCGGACTGAGGGGTGATTATTCCGGCGGAAACTTATACAACGAAACAGACCTTGCGCTGGCGTATGCCAGAAAGCTTGGAACTAAAGTAGATGTAGGTGTGCAATTCCATTATTTTTCTATGAAAGCCGCAAGCTATGGTACTGCTTCTGCCGTTACGTTCGATGTTGGTGCTATTTTTCATCTTACTGAGCAGGTGCAAACTGGTGTGCATGTTTATAATCCGCTTGGAATGCAAATAGGCAAAGAAGAAAAGCTGCCCGCTGTTTATACAGCCGGTATAGGGTACGATGCCTCTTCACAATTATTCGTGGGTGCTGAAGTGCAGAAGGTTGAAGACCAGCCTTTAACAGTAAATGCAGGATTACAGTATGTTTTTGCAGATAAATTAATAGCCCGTGGCGGCATCAGTTCCGCCACATCGGTTTATTATATCGGCTTTGGCGTAAAGTTGAAAAGCTTTCAGTTAGATATAACTGCTTCCTTTCATCCTTACCTCGGCGTTACTCCCGGCTTATTACTTATTTACGGGTCGCCAAAATGAGGACCTTCTTTATCATATTGTTCTTTACCTGTTTAGAATGTTTAGCCCAGGAACTGCCTGTTACTACTCAGCAGCAACTAGAAAACTTAGGCGATGAGACTTTGGAGGATGATGCATTATTAATGCAATTGGCTTTTTACCATATGCATCCTGTAAACTTAAATACTGCTACCGCTGAAGACTTGCAACCTCTTCGCTTTTTAACCGATCTGCAAATTGCTACGCTTATTCGTTACCGCAGCGTTTTTGGTAAGCTGCTCGATATCTATGAACTGCAAGCCGTGCCCGGTTTTGATTTGTTAACTATAAAAAAGCTACAGCCATATGTTTTTGTAGGTGTGGCTGTAACGGCAAAAGAGTCGCTTCTTTCCCGCTTCAGTGGCGGTAATCAGTATGCACTTTTCCGTCTCTCACGGGTTTTGGAAAAAGCTAAAGGCTATAATACTTCTTTAAACAGCTACTATCCCGGCGATAGAAATCATCTACTCTTTAGATATCGCTATCAATACAAAACGAGTTTATATTATGGCGTGGTAGCTGATAAAGATGCCGGCGAACAATTTTTTAAGGGTGCACAAAAAGCAGGCTTTGATTTTTATTCTATTCACTTTTTTGCCCGAAATCTTGGAATGATAAAAGCCCTGGCTCTCGGCGATTATGTAATAAACCTGGGCCAGGGTCTAACGCAATGGCAGTCGCTTGGGTTTGGTAAAAGTGTTGAAGCGATGAATATCAAGAGGCAGTCGGCAGTACTTCTTCCATACCGATCTGCCGGTGAGTTTACTTTTAACCGGGGTGCCGCCGCTACCATCAGGTTTAATAAATTTGAGGCAACCGGGTTTATATCCTACAAAAAATTCAGCGGCAACCTGGCAACAGATTCAGTTGACCGCTTTACTTCTTTTGGTACATCGGGATATTACCGTACTGAAAACGAAGTTGCCGACCGCTATAAGCTTAGCGATCTTTCTTTTGGCGGAAATCTTTCTTACCAAAATGGTTATTTAAAAATAGGTGCGAATGCGGTTATGCACCAATTTTCGCGGCCTATGCAAAAAAGCAATGAGCCTTATAATTATTTTGCTTATACAGGTAAGCAGGCTTTCAATGCAAGTATTGATTATAGCTATACCTATAATAATATGCATCTTTTTGGAGAAGCAGCCGTAGATAAAAATTTGGCTACCGCATTTGTACAGGGTGCTTTGATCAGCCTAGATCCTAAGGTTGACGTCTCAATTCTATATCGCAATATATCTCCAAAGTATAGTTCCCTTTTTGGAAATGCCTTCACCGAAAGCACACTGCCAACCAATGAAAGAGGGTTATATGCAGGCATACTTATCAGGCCTGTCTATCGGTGGCAGTTATCGGCGTATGCCGATTTTTACGAAGCGCCATTTTTAAAGTATAGGGTGAATGCTGCAAGTCGCGGCTGCGATTATTTGATACAATTAAGTTACCTGCCTAACAAAAAATCAGAAATTTACCTGCGCTATCGAGCGGAGAATAAGCCGGTAAATGAGACAGGGACCCGGATTGCAATTAATTTTCCTGTAGAAAAACTCAGGCAAAACCTGCGACTTCATTATGTTACCCAAGTTAACGCGGCCATTTCTCTAGTAGGTCGTACTGAAATTATTTGGTTCGATAAAAAAGGTAGAGAGGCAGAAGAAGGTTTTTTGACTTATATAGAAACAAGCTACCGGGCTCCATATAAGATAAAAGGAAACATTCGCCTGCAGTATTTTGAAACCGGAGGTTATAACAGCCGTATTTACGCTTATGAAAGCGATGTATTGTACAGTTTTTCTATTCCTGCTTTTTTTGATAAAGGATTCCGCTATTACTTTATGATCAGCTATGACCTCACTAAACGCCTTTCATTGTGGCTAAGAATTGCCCAAACTCTCTACCGGGGAAAAGAGGTTATTGGCTCCGGATTAGATGAAATACAAGGAGCTAGACGAACTGAGATTAAGTTCCAGGCTACGTATAGTTTTTAAATTTTATATCGACAAAAAGTTTTAAAATAAAAAAATTTATATCAAAAAACTTATAACTTGGCGCAGCAATTTTAACGAAGAGTTGGTCTCTGATAATTGCTTTCTTCTCTAAGTGTGATGCTGAGATAGAAATTAATGCTTTTAAATTTAAAATTACAAGTTCAATGAGAAAAATTACGCTACTGCTATCAATGCTGTTGCTTAGTGTGCTGGCATTTGCCCAAACTGCACGTACTGGCACAGTTCGTGACGAGAAGGGAAATCCTATTCCTTTTGCAACCATTACTGAAGTTGGAAAAAACAATGTGGTGCAGGCCGATGCAAACGGGGCTTTTAGTATCAGAGCTCTTGAAGGCGCACAATTACGAATCACGGCCAGTGGCCATCAGCCTCAAAATGTGACTGTTGCAGGTAATACAGTTGCAGCTACTTTGGCTGTTGTCAATGAGCAGTTATCAGAAGTAATAGTTACTACAGCATTGGGTGTGCAGAGACAAGCTAAGGAGCTAGGTTATTCTACGGCAAGAGTACGCTCCGCAGAGTTGAATCAGGCAGCACCTATTAATCTCCAAAATGGTTTAACAGGCAAAGTATCTGGTTTAAATATTAACACTGCTAATAATGGTGTTTTTGCCGATACACGCATTACTATCAGGGGTATTCGCTCCCTTACAGGTAATAACCAGCCAATGTTGGTAATTGATGGTGTGCCGGCAGCCTTAGGTTTTTTAAACTCTATTAATCCTAATGATGTTGCCGATGTAACAGTTTTAAAGTCTTCTTCCGCAACGGTTATATACGGCCCTGATGGTGTTAATGGCGCCATTGTAGTTACAACTAAAAGAGGTGTCAGAGGTCGTCCATTGGTGACAGTAAGCCACACGGCTCAAATGGAAAAACTTGCTTATTTCCCAAAAATTCAGAAGCGGTTTGGTTCGGGATATTCCCCTGATGCTGGAGGTTTTGGTACGTATGAGCCAATTGAGCAACAAAGCTGGGGCCCGGAATTTAATGGAGAAATTGTTCAGATTGGACAAGATGGCCCAAATGGTGAAAAAATAATGGTTCCCTATTCATTCAATGAAAATGGACGTACCGGTTTTTTTAATACCGGTATTACCAATCAAACAGATTTATCTTACTCAAATGACGGGTTTTATATAAGTGCGCAAAATGTTTCAATCAAAGGAATTATGCCTGATGATCAAAACAACCGCAGATCATTTACTTTACGTTCCGAAAGAGAATATGGTCGGTTCAAAGCAGGTTTTAATCTTCGCTATACCAATTCTGAATACGACGTTACCACGCAGGGCAGGATTATATATTATGGTGTGACAGGCGCTCCTGGTCAAATTGACCTTAGTCAGTTTGAAGATGTGAATTCACATTTTGGTTCTCCTAATGGGTATTTTACTCCATACCTTGATAACAATGTAAAGACACCCTATTTCGGTGTTAAAAACTGGAGAGAAAAAGGAAATGGTGATGATATCTTTGGTAATGTTGAGTTAGGATTTAAAGCAACTTCGTGGTTAGATTTTGTATATCGTGCTGGTATTACTTATAGCAATGATGATGCAAGAAGCACACGAGGTGCATGGCAGTATTCTGCTTATCACAAGACTTTAAGAGATGCAGGAAGTACTAATTTAACATCTGCTGTAACACAAAGCTCTAATGAAGGCCAACGAATTACATCTGAGGTGTTCGCCAACTTTAAAAAATCTTTTAAAAGATTTGGTTTAAATGGTACGATAGGCCAGTCGTATAGGCAAACTACTTCACGCTTTCTTAGCGTAGGAAGCAACAACCTAGGCAATTCTACTTTGTTTAGTGTTGCCGTTAGAAAGGGCGAACCCACGGTAGGTGTTGCTAATAGTAAGGTAAGATTAGGCCGCTATTTTGGAAGAGTAGGGTTCAGCTTTGATGACTGGGCTTTTGTAGAAGCTACCGGCAGCTATGACAGGGACAGTCGCCTGGTGAACCCATTAAACAATACAAATGAGTCCTCGTTTTTTTACCCCGGAGTAAATGCCTCATTTGTTTTAAGCCAGGCTATTCCACAGTTGAAGAATAGCGCCACCATCAGTTTTTTAAAACTTAGAGGAGCTATCTCTAAAACAGGAAATGTAAACTTAGGCGCTTATGCTTTTGAAAGTGTATTTAGTAGTTCAACATTCTTCCCTTATGGTGACATCTTAGGTTTTCAGGCAACTGCTAATACACCTGCTGCCACCTATAAGCCAGAATTTGTTTTGAATAGAGAAGTAGGATTGGAAGTTGGCTTTTTAAAGAATCGCATTAATGTAGAAGCAACTTATTATAACCAGGATAATACTGACCAGATTATCAATGTGCAGCTATCTAACACAACCGGTTATACTTCTGCCTTACAAAACGCTGCCTCTTTTGTAAATAAAGGCCTGGAATTAGACCTTCGTTTAACGCCGCTGGTGGATATTGGGGACGTCAAAATTAATTTTAAAGCCAACTACGCTTATCAAACAAATGAAGTCACCTCCTTAGTTGATGGTGTAAATGAATTGGGAATTGGAAATTCTAACTTCATTATTGTAGGAGAGTCAGCTTATAAATTCAAATTAACAGATTACATTAGGGACGCTCAGGGCAGAGTAATAGTTGACCGCACAACCGGTATGCCTGATCAAAATCCTAATCTTACAGTTTTTGGAAATACACTACCAACACACATCCTTGGATTAAATCTTGATGTAGATTGGAAAGGCTTATCGTTAAGTGCTGTGGGTGAATATCGTGGAGGAAACCAGATGTTAGCTGAAGATTTAGGCAACTTTTTGGACGATAATGGTATCTCAGAAAGGAGTGCACAAAATGGCAGGCGTGCTTTTGTTTTTCCTAATTCAGTATATGACGACGGCAGTGGCAAATATGTAGAAAACAAAGACGTTTATACACAAACTTATGGTCGCTTATTTTGGAATAGTGCTTTGAATACAAATGTCCAAACTAATTACTTGGCTAGCGCAGCATTCTGGAAGTTGCGTGAGGTTTCACTTACTTATACAATTCCAACGAAAATTTTTGGTTCTGGCTTCGAGAAAATTGTGAAGGGTGCAACCATTGGAGTCAATGGACGCAACTTAATAGCCTGGTTACCGAAATCAAACGTTTGGACGGATCCAGAGTTTTCTACAGGTACTGGTAATGCAACTGGTGTAAGCAGTGCTTCTCAGCTTCCCCCAACCCGTATTTTTGGTGCTAACCTTACTGTTCGTTTTTAATTTTTAAACAACTCATTGTATGAAATTGACAAAAAAAATAGCGCTCACTTTTATAGCCTCCGGCCTTTTATTTATGGCGGGCTGTAAAAAGGACCTCTTTGATATTAACTCAAATCCAGATGCTGTTACAGATGCCTCGGTAACACCTGCGGTTCTCTTACCTGGTGCTTTGCAAAACACATCCCGCATTGTTGCTACTGATTGGTCTTTTCTAAATGCCTGGATGGGCTACTGGGCCCGTAGCGGTTCATACCAGTCGCTGACTGAAGAAGAAACCTATAAGTTCACTAATGATTTTCAGGTGCAGATTTGGAATGACTTGTATGCCAATAACACCAACTATAATATTATGGTGAATAAAGCTAGGGCGACTGGTGCTGGCTTTTATGAGGCTATTGGACGCATTATGAAAGCACATAATTTTGGCATTCTGGTAGATGTTTATGGTAATGTCCCTTATTCAGAAGCTTTTAAAGGAACAGAAGTGGCTACACCAAAATATGATAAGGGCATTGATATTTATAAAGACTTATTCAAGGAGTTAGATGGTGCAGTTGCTCTGTTGAAAAATGCAAGTGCTATTGAGGCTGCCAAGAACCCCGATATCGCTGCTTCGGATTTAGTTTACGCCGGCAATGCTGCAAGTTGGATACGCTTTGCCAATACATTACGGTTGCGGTTATTGATTCATTTATACAATGGATTAGCGACTAACCAGGTAGTGCCTGGTATTGATGTAAATGCAGAAATTGCAAAAACCACCGCCGATGGCTTTATTGGTGCTGGTCAGTCGGCACATTTAAATCCTGGGTTTTCGGCTACAAAGCCTAATCCATACTATAGGGCTTACGTAGAAAATGAAGCCGGTACGCAGACTGGTGATGTTTGGAGAGCTGGTAAGTACGCTATTGACTATTATAAGTATAACGGTGACCCAAGGATTAACCGCTTCTACGTATCTCCTAATGGTACTACTGCCGGACAAACCGGAATTGTATTTGGTACTCCTGCCGGTGCAGGCGTTCCAATAGGAAGTGCTCTCTCTACCGTAAGAGGGCCAGGCTTAATTCCAAATGGTGCTGCTTCCAGAGCTTGGATTATAACGAGTGTGGAAAGTTTATTTCTACAAGCAGAAGCAAGACATCGTGGATTATTAACAATTGGTACAGCAAGTGCGTTACTTACTACAGCAGTTCGTGAATCATTTGTTTGGCTAGGTTTAACTTCAGCCAATGCTGATGCCTATCTTTCTAGTAATGCAGGATACCCTGATGTTGATTACAATGGTCCATGGGTTACGCCAGCACCTGCGGGAGGTGGATTATTTACGATACTATCTCAAAAATGGTTTGCCTTAAATTCCATTGCTACATATGAGGTGTGGACGGATTATAGAAGAACAGACTATGTATTAGGTTCTGTTGTAGGATATACTGCCGGTCCTCCGATCTCGGTTGACCCAGGGAATACTTCTACAAGAATCCCACGTCGGTTGTTGTATCCACAAAATGAATACAACTACAATCCAGCTAATGTTGGGGCAGAAGGAACAGTTAACGTATTTAATAATAAAGTCTTCTGGGATTTAAACTAACGCACTTTACAAAAGAAAATTAGAAAAATGAAAAAATTATCATCTATATCAGCTCTGGCTATAGCAGCATTGGTCACTGTAGCAGGATGCTTAAAAGATAAGGGTTTTGAAAACGGAGAATATGGTACCCAGATTAAGGAAGTAAAAGGTGTTGCTTTCCCACAATCTGCCAGTAGCCCGGTAGTAATCGGCGTTAATGCATTATCCACTACTCAAACTATTGACGGGCCTATCATCACGCTTGAGCAGGATGGTAAAGCTGCGTCTGATGTTCAGGTTACTCTACAGCTTAATAATGCTTTAGTTACGGCAGCCGGCTATACAGTTTTACCAATTTCTGCATATACTACAACCCCATTAATAGTAACTATACCAGCTGGTCAGAAAACAGCTACAGTAAAAATTACGTTTCCTAACTCAGCCGCTCTAGATCCAAACCTTACCTATGGGTTAGGTTTTACCATTGCATCTGTTAGTGGCGGTTATACAATTGCCAGCAATCAGAAGGAAATTGTGTTTGGATTTAATGTAAAAAACAAATATGATGGTAATTATACATTACGAATAAAAACCAGAGGCTGGGCTGCTTTTGGCATTTCAGAAGATCTCCCTGGTACCTGGCCTTCCATAACGGGAGGTTATAGCATTGGTATGGTTACCGGCGGTCCAAACAGCGTAAGGTTGTATGATTATTGGGGATTTGACGACTTTATTCAGCCTGCTTTTACCACAGGAAATGCCACAGGAACAGGTTTTGGCGCAACAGCGCCAAGATTTACTTTCGATTTGGCTACAGATAAATTAATCAACGTATCTAATGATTTACCAGATGATGGCAGAGGCAGGGCTTTTCTACTCAACCCTGCAGTTACTGACAGCCGCTATGATCCCGCTACAAAAACTATATATGCTGCTTACCTTATGAAGCAGAACGGAAGGCCGAATATGCAGATTTTTGATACACTCGTATATAAAAGTGCAAGACCATAAGGGTTCCGACATAACGTACTAAATACAAAGTCCCGCATTTGCGGGACTTTGTATTTAGTACGTTACCATAATCATTTAATTTTGGCGAACGAAAAAAATACTATGCAACAAGAACAACAACCCGCAAACGGAATAAATATAGAAATTACAGAAGAAGTTGCTGAAGGCAGTTATGCCAACCTCGCCATTATCACCCATTCACATGCAGAGTTTGTAATAGATTTTGTAAACGTAATGCCCGGTACACCTAAGAGTAAAGTAAAGTCCCGCATCATATTTACTCCACAGCATGCTAAACGATTTATGAAAGCTCTTGCGGAAAATGTTCAGCGCTACGAAGCAGCAAACGGGTCAATTAAAGACTTAGAAGAAGTACAAATACCGCTAACGTTTGGTGGACCTGCGGCGCAGGCCTAAGAAAATTATGAGTTTAGAATGATGAATTATAAAAAAAATGAACATCTCATTTATAATTCATCATTCTTCATTTTATAGAATTCCCTCGTCGGCAAAACTGTAGTAGCCATCATCGCCGACAATCAGGTGGTCAAGCACTTTTATATCAAAATATTTAGCCGCTTCTTTTATTTTATGAGTGAGTTCTTCATCAGCTTTACTTGGCTTTAAGCTGCCTGAGGGATGATTATGGCAGAGAATAAGGCTTACAGCATCTTCTTCAAGCGCCCGCTTTAAAATGATACGGGGATCTGCCACAGTGCCGGTTATGCCGCCTTCGCTGATAATTTTAAAATCGTTTATTTTATTGGCGCGGTTTAAAAAAATTACGGCAAATACTTCATGCTTATAATCCCGTAAGGAGGTTTGTAAATAAGATGCCACATCGGCACTGCTGGTAACAATATGTTTATCAAGAGAAGCCATCGCATGCCGCCTTCGTCCTAACTCAAGTGCTGCTATTATGGTGATTGCTTTTGCGTCACCTATACCTTTTACTTTAGTAAGTTCTTTTATTGATAATTTCCCCAGCTCATTCAAATTGTCTTTTCCTAATCGCAATACTTCCTGTGCCAATTCAACTGCGCTCCTTTCCTTGCTTCCATTTAAAATTAATATGGCCAGTAATTCCGAGTTACTTAATACCGCTGCGCCTTTACTAAGTAGTTTTTCGCGGGGCCTATCGTCTTTTGCCCAGTGCTTAATGGAGTATTTCTGCTCTTGCATTGCTAAAGGTTAGCAATTATTTTTGTTTTTGTCAATACCTATTCAAAACTAAAATCTGTACTATGAACCGTAGTTCTACTTCTTCAGTTGGAGCTTTACATCCTGTTTTATTTATGTTATTAGTCTACATTATTTCTGTGGTGCTTGCTTTTTTTGTTTGTCGTATTATCTACTTTAGTATTCACACAGATACTTCATCGGTAAACACAAAGGCTGAAAATTTGGAGACTGCAACCGTTTCAAGGTAAATTTTTCATGGCTGAAAATGTTTGATAGGCTTCTGCCTATCTTCGCCGCTCATTTTTAGCCATGAATCCTAATGCCAAAATTTTCGCCGGTACAGGCTCTCAAAAACTGGCGGAACAAATCTGCAAAAGCTACGGTGTTCCCTTAGGAAGAATCAATATTCAAAAGTTCAGTGACGGCGAAATTCAACCCATATTTTTAGAAAGCATCCGGGGCGATTTTGTTTTTCTTGTTTCCAGCACATATTCCCCTGCGGATAATTTGATGGAGCTTTTGCTCATGATTGATGCTGCCCGCCGTGCATCTGCCAACAAAATAATTGTTGTAATGCCTTATTACGGCTATGCCCGCCAGGATCGTAAAGATCGCCCACGTGTAGCTATCGGTGCCAAGCTGGTAGCAAATATGCTGGTAGCTGCCGGTGCCGATAGAATCATTACAATGGACCTCCATGCCCCACAAATCCAGGGGTACTTTGATATACCTGTAGACCACCTCGATTCATCAGCAGTTTTTATACCTTATATAACACTCCTCAAACTCGAAAACCTTACTTTTGCCGCCCCTGATGTGGGAGCTACCAACCGCATTAGGGAAATAGCTTCTTATTTTGAAGCGGAAATGGTGATTTGCGATAAGCACCGGAAACGGGCTAACGAAATTTCCAGCATGGTGGTTATCGGTGATGTGACGAACAAGGATATAGTTATTATTGATGATATCTGCGATACAGCGGGAACGCTAAAAAAAGCAGCAGCTCTTTTAAAAGAAAAAGGCGCCAGAAGTGTTAGGGCACTAATCACGCATCCGGTATTAAGCGGCAGAGCATATGAGAATATCGAGGAAAGTGAATTAGAAGAACTAATTGTTTGCGACACGATACCTGTAAAGCATCAATCATCAAAAATCAAATGCATTACAACTGCTGAACTTTTTGCAGTGGCCATTCGTAACGCTTACGAAAACAAGAGTATAAATAACCTTTTCTTTCATTCACAGGGAAGGGATAAATAGAAAGTGGTAAGTAGCTAGAAGCAAGTAGTATAGGCTGCTTGCCACTTGCATAAATAGTTTAAAACAAACACTCAATAAAATGAAGACAATTACAATCGAAGGACAACTGAGGACCGAACATGGCAAAGGAGCCACCCGCCTGCTTCGCTCTCAGGAACTTGTGCCTGGTGTAATTTACGGGGGTGCACAGGAAATTAATTTTTCTGCTCCGGCCAAGGCTTTTAAAGCTTTGGTTTACACACCAAGCTTTCAGTTAGCAGATGTTACCGTTGATGGTACAACTTACCGTTGCATTTTGAAAGATCTGCAATTTGGTAAAGTAAGCGACGAGCTTATTCACATTGATTTACTGGAATTGGTTGAAGACAAAAAGGTAATAGCCCAAATTCCATTGAAGTTCACAGGCGTGGCCAGTGGTGTTAAAGCCGGCGGGCGTCTGGTTCCAAAAATGAAAACATTGAAAGTAAAAACCTATCCAAAATATTTGCGTGAGCAAATTGAGGTAGCTGTTGATGCTTTGGAAATTGGCGAAAACCTTCGGGTACAGGACGTAAAGGATGAGAATTATGAGCTGATGAACTCACCACGCATTCCCATTGTTTCTGTAGTTACTACACGTGCCCTGCGCCAGGAAGAAGCTTCCGGTGGTGGTGCCGCTCCTGCTAAGGGTGCTGCTGCTAAAGCCGCTCCTGCAAAGGCTGCTCCTGCAAAAAAATAAGAAATTTTTTTTATTATAATCCCGCTCACAAGGCGGGATTTTTTTTCACAAGGTTGGCCGAATGTCTAATGATGTCAGGCTCTTTGAAGAAAATCTAAAAGCCTGCTCTTAGCTATGAGGTGTAAAGACATATAAATGCATGAACTTTTCAGGCAATGATCCTTTCAATCTTTCTCTAATCCTGATAAATCGCGGTTATTTTTGTAGGCATGAAATTTTTGATTGTTGGTTTAGGAAATGTGGGGACCGAATATGCTAATACCCGCCATAACATTGGTTTCGATGTGGCAATGGCTTTTATTACAAAGCATGGAGGCCAGATGCGGCAAGACCGTTTAGCTTATGTAGCTGATGTAAAATGGAAGGGAAAAGTATTTGTTTGCATTTGTCCTACAACATTTATGAATCTTAGTGGCAAGGCGGTTAAATATTGGATGGATAAAGAGAAGATTGACCTCCAGAATATGCTGGTGATCGTTGATGATCTAGCGCTTCCGCTAAATAAAATAAGATTACGGGCTGGTGGTAGTGACGCAGGCCATAATGGACTGAAAAGTATTCAGGAAGTATTGGCAACCACAGACTATCCAAAACTGCGTTTTGGTATTGGCAACAATTATCCGAAAGGAGCACAAGTGGCTTTTGTATTAAGTAAGTGGCTGAAAGAAGAAGAGCCGGTTGTGAAGAAGAAAATTGAAACCTGTATAGAAGCCATCGAAACCTTTGCAACGGCTGGCATGAGTAATGCCATGAACAAATTCAATAAAGTTGAAATCACATTATGAAGATAAAAATTAATTTATTTACTTTGACGCACCAACTGGTTTAAAACCACCATTTCTAGTCCAATCTTCCCTTGTAAAACTTCTAAATATAAAGGATAAACAATGCACAAAAGCGTCAGTATCCTTTCGTATTTAACCATAAACTTAAACATGTATGAAAATATTTTGCGTTGGCCGGAACTATGTCGATCATGCTAAAGAACTGAACAATGACATTCCCGATGAGCCGGTAATTTTTATGAAGCCTAAAAGTGCTTTGCTCCAGCCTCACACTCCTTTTTATTATCCAGAGTTTACCAATGAACTGCACTACGAATGTGAATTGGTTTTACGCGTTGCTAAAAACGGAAAGTATATACAGGAAAAATTCGCCAATAAATATTATGATGCTGTTACCGCTGGTATTGACTTTACCGCCCGTGATCTTCAAACCGAGCTAAAGCAAAAAGGCCTTCCCTGGGAGAAAGCCAAGGCGTGGGATAATTCAGCCGTAGTTGGTAAATGGGTTCCGTTTACCGGGCTCAAAGACCGGCACAGAATTGAGTTCTCCCTTCAAAAAAATAAAGAGCTGGTGCAGAAAGGAAATTCAGAAGAAATGCTTTTTGATTTCGATTATATTGTTTCTTACATATCCAACTTTTTTTCCATCAACATCGGTGACCTGATTTTTACCGGCACGCCAGCTGGTGTAGGCGAGATAGTGGTTGGCGACGAAATAGAAGGCTTCATGGAAGAACAAAGCATGTTTAAGCTGGAGGTGAAATAACACCTTACCCGAGCCCTGCTTTTATGCTATATACTTTTAACTCAGTCATGCTCTTTGATTGAGTTTTTCTTTATGGGTAGCAAACTATAGTGCATTATTTAGCTTTTGTTGCACAGTTTATGCTAAGACCTCGGAAGTATACTCTTTTGCGTTCTTTTCGCTATTCATCATCTTCAATCATAAGAGATTTTGTGCGCTGATGATTTCTATTGAGGGCTATGAGAGTGCTGGGGTTTTTGAGCGGAGTGTATATTTGCAGCCACTCGAAATCTATGATAGATCGCAACTTGCTCCTGCATGCGTACCGGCTGATGTACAGTGCAAAATTGATGGCTGAAACATATGAAGCTAACCGCCAGGTAACAAAATATGTACACTCTACTTCCCGTGGGCACGAAGCCATTCAATTAGCAACCGCCTTTAATTTACTGCCACAGGATTGGATAAGCCCTTACTATCGCGATGAAAGCATGCTGCTCGGTATGGGATGGACGCCCTATCAATTAATGCTGCAATTATTAACTAAAGCAGACGACCCTTTTACCGGTGGAAGGAGCTATTATTCTCACCCAAATTCACGGGCCGGAGATAAGCCTAAGATTATTCATCAAAGCAGTGCTACCGGTATGCAGGTAATACCTACAACCGGAGTGGCGCAGGGTATTCAATACAAAGAACGAACAGGCAATAAGCAATTGGCAATTGGCAATGAAGAGCAGCCCGTTGTTGTTTGTTCACTTGGTGATGCATCAATGACAGAAGGTGAAGTAAGCGAGGCCTTGCAATTTGCTGTATTGAAACAATTACCCATAATTTATTTAGTGCAGGATAATGAATGGGGTATAAGTGTTTCGGCAGAGGAAGGACGTGCAATGGATGCTTACGAATACGCAGAAGGCTTTAAAGGCTTAAATAAAACCAGGGTTGACGGTACTGATTTTTTTGAAAGCTATCTAGCGATGCAGAACGTTGTTGCAGATGTACGTACACATCGCCGCCCGTGGCTGGTTCATGCAAAATGCTGCCTGCTTAATCATCATACAAGCGGTGTACGCAAAGAATTTTATCGTACAGAAGACGACCTGGCTAAACATGCCTGCAGCGATCCATATATAAAATTCAGAGCGGTTATTGTTGATGATTTTGGAGACGACTTTTTAAAACAAATAGAAGAAGAGGTACGAACACAAATAAAGGAAAGTTTTGATAGAGCCGTTGCTGCACCTGAGCCTGATATATCAAAGGTTATGGACCATGTATTTGCTCCAACACCCGTGATAGAAGAGAAGGGAGAAAGGGCGCCTGCCGGCAACGAAAAAGTACCAATGGTAGATG
The DNA here is from genome assembly GCA_028288675.1 of Flavisolibacter sp. Lineage (GTDB taxonomy): Bacteria > Bacteroidota > Bacteroidia > Chitinophagales > Chitinophagaceae > Flavisolibacter. The sequence continues at coordinate 19,301 of JAQBNG010000015.1, forward strand.
CCGCTTTATTTGCAATTCGTGAGTTAATGGAAGAGAATGAAGAATGCCTTTTGTACGGGCAGGATGTAGGCAAACGATTAGGCGGGGTGTTTCGGGAAGCGGCTACATTAGGCGAGCAGTTTGGTGACCACCGGGTATTTAATACTGCTATTCAGGAAGCTTATATAATTGGTTCTACTGTTGGCATGAGCGCTGTGGGTTTAAGGCCAATTGTGGAAGTTCAGTTTGCCGATTATATATACCCCGGCTTCAATCAACTGGTAACAGAAATTTCCAAATCATGCTATCTCTCTTGCGGCAAGTTTCCGGTATCAACTATCATTCGTGTGCCTATTGGTGCATATGGTGGTGGTGGCCCTTATCATAGCGGAAGCATTGAATCAACGTTGTTAACCATTAAGGGAATTAAGATTGCTTACCCCAGTAATGCGGCTGATATGAAGGGGTTGATGAAAGCCGCCTACTATGATCCAAATCCCGTGGTAATGCTGGAACATAAAGGTTTGTACTGGAGTAAAGTACCGGGTACGGAAGAAGCAAAAATGGTTGAACCTTCTGCTGATTACCTACTACCGTTTGGTAAAGGAGCAGTTGCATTGCATGCTTCAGATGATGCAATTTCTACTGGTGAAACAGTTTGTGTTATTACATACGGAATGGGTGTGTACTGGGCGAAAGCCGCCGCTAAAAACTTCGATTCCCAAATTGAAATTATTGACCTGCGCACACTGGTTCCTTTAGATGAAGAACTCATTTTTTCAACTGTAAAAAAGCATGGTAAATGTTTGGTGCTTACCGAAGAACAACAAAATAATTCTTTTGCAGAAGCATTGGCTGGTCGCATTTCAAAAGCCTGCTTTCAATGGCTGGATGCACCGGTGGAAGTGTTAGGGGCATTGAACTTACCTGCGGTTCCATTGAACACTGGGTTGGAAGCGGCGATGTTGCCTAATGCGTCGAAGTTAGAAGAGCGGTTAAGGCAGTTACTTTCATACTAAATTATAAGGTGCTCTATTTTGATATTGTATCCACTTAAGTTCATGACAGTGCTAAGAACTGATGTGTCTTGCGAGAAAAAACGTTAGTAAAAGTCACTGTGGCGAAGTCACATCGGAGAAGAGAATAGGATCTCAAATGTTGAGAATATATTCTTCATTCGCCATTCCATAAATAAAATGTTATGCGGTGTATATCACTTTAGGCCGTAGAAAGATTGTTGGTCATTCCACAATCCTTTTTCAATCCACTCTTCAATAGATTTATACTTCTCAATGTTAGGCCATCTATCAACGTCTTGTTCTCTTTTTGTATAGGTCAGATGAACCATATAGCATATTCCTGTCTCCTGATCTTGAAACAAAGTATCATCAGAAGCAGAAGACTTCCAAATAGCTTTTAAGTTATTTAAATGTTGATATAAGAAGTGTAATCGTCTATTTCCAATCTCCCTTTTAAGTTCGTTAATAAAATGGCTGTCAATGTTCTCAATAGAGAACCATGGTCTAAATCTTAAGTATTGTGTTGGAATAGGAGTTGTTAGCCAAACATTATCACTTGTCTGGAAGAAGACCCATCCATTCTTGACTAAATATTCTGTTTCTATTTCAATGATAATCGGTTTGCCATGTCTTTTTCCTACGCTTATTGCAGTCTCTTCTGTTTCAGATAAGTGAACGAACTGTCTATTCATGGATAGCAATCCTTGTTCAGAAATTTTTAAAACACTTCTCACAGATGTACCATGATATAGTATTTCAGGAGGATGTTTTATTTTATCTTCTAATGTTACAGCAACTGAATGCCCATGTGTAGCTCTTATTCTATTGCTACTTGCATCAACTTCCCAGCGCACCTTATCAAAACTGTTGTTTAGTAGAAGTAAATCTTGCAATTCTATTTCGAGGTTTCTACAATGTAATGCTTGAAGTAGTTGTTCTATGGAAATCCATCCAAACTCATCCATCGTGAATCCAGCATCTTCAGGATTGTGTCTTAGCCAGTAACTAATTAATTTACTTGTTTGTTTTGAAGGCGCTTTCATAATATATCCTTAGTAGTTGCATTACCGCAACTTCTTGTTTCCAAACTTAGATTATTATCAATGTGTATCAGAGCACATCATTCCCGCTATGAATAATTATCATCAATAGAAAGCACTGTCATCAAAACCAAATTAACTTTTCTATTAACATCAAAAAAATCCCGGCAAAAGCGCCGGGATTAAAATTATTAGCAGCAATGGGCAATCCGAAATTTTTAAAAAGGATAACCTATCGCCAAATTCAAAATCAAATTCTCTCTCCTCCATGCCTGGCTGCCAAAATTAATTTGATTAATTAGCAGCCGCTCACCTGCAGGCCTTGTAGGATCGCGGATAGGAAAGGCCAGATCCAATCGAAGGACAAATAACGTAATATCTATGCGAACGCCGACACCGGCTCCCATTGCTAACTCATTTAAAAAGCTTTTACTAATAGCAGCACCGGGTTTATCGGGATCGCTGTTTTTTAGCCAGATGTTACCGGCATCAACAAATACGGCACCGTATAGCGGGCCTGAAATGCGTGGCCGGAACTCTGTGTTTAGCTCCAGTTTCAGGTCGCCGGTTTGGTCGGGTATATATCTGTTTTCAATAAGCGGCGCTTTATAAGTACCCGGCCCAACGGTACGGCTTCTGAAGGCCCTGATACTGTTATTGCCGCCGATAAAAAATTGCTTAATGTAGGGTATCTGGCGGCTGTTGCCATACGGTAAGCCATATCCAACTATTATCCGGTTAGCCCAACTGGAGCCTGTCCCGATACGACGATAGTACCGTCCGTCCAACTCAAGTTTTATGTATTGCGAGAAAGGCAGATTAAGGATCCGCTTGCCATTAACGCCGCTGCCTTTTACAAGCAACCCTGCAAGGTTGCCCGAAATATCTGCAAGCCCATTAAAATAAAACGAGTTAAGCTTGGGTGCTCCAGCTGCCTGATCATTAAAATTATATTGATAAGTTGAGCCTAAAATAAATTGCGTATCTACAATATGCTGTAGAGTAGGACTTGCATTGATTTGATCTTTGAAAGTTGTAGTAATATTCAGTGGCTGCACATACGTTACTGCCAACGGATAAAACTCATGCGAGGTTCTTGCGCTCTGCTTCCATAAATAGCCAAGGCCGCCACGGAAAGAGTTCAATGTATAAAGCGTTCTTCGGTTCAGGGCTTCGTAACCTAATTGAATATTGGTGCGGGGCACATAAGCGCTTTTTGTTTTGATGCTGAAGAAAGGCGTTACAAAACGAGGAATGGCAAAATTAATTTCGCCACCAACGCGTAAGGTACTGGTGCCCGAAAAGGAGCCGCTAAACTGCGCTTCCGTACCACCGTAAATTCTGAAATCCATTTGTTCAGCACCACGGAAGGTGTTACGATGTTTAAAGCCGATGCTTAATTCAGTTCCATTCAGATTGTTGCTTTTTGTATTAGCCCCAAACTCGGCCCGCAGTGCTTTTTCGGGATGTGGAGTGAGGTAATAAAATACATTAAGCTTTGGTGAATCTACTTTTGCAATTTCAAACCGGTTTTTCACAAACTTGAAAACATTGAGGTTGATCAGCCGGTTTAAGGTGCGGTTATGGTCGGTACGGTTATAAACTTCGTTGGGCGAAAACTGCATCGCTGTAGTAAAAAGTTTGGGCCTGTATTTTCCCGCAGGGTCAATAACACGGTAGCCATTTGTTACAACTCCTGTATTGCGTATGGTATCTGCCCGGGCGGAGTTTAAGCTGTAATTACTGTAGATGGTTACATCATTAATGTAATAAACCTCTTTTGCCTGGTCAGGCGCATCAGGCTTTATCACTACACGTATATCTACCAAATTGCTACCGGCAGTACTATCTACCTGCATTAAAATATACTCGGGACTAAAGTAGTAGAAGCCTCTTTCTTTTAATAAGCCATCAATACGTAAGCGTTCGCCTTTTATAAGATCAAGATCGTAAGGAGCACCTTTTTTCAACAAGGTTTCTTTGCTGATATCGGCGATAGCTGTGGTGAGCAGTGAGCTGTCATTTATAAATACAACAGACTGTATTTTATACTGTGCACCTGCATTTGCGGTATAAGTAACACTTGCTTTCTTTTTCTTCCAGGTGCTATCGGCAGTAACCTGTGCACCAAAAAACCCTTTGTTCTGTAAGTAGTTTTGAAGCAACGTGGTATTAGCACCAAGGTTTACAGTGCTTGCTAACACAGGCGGTTGACCTAACTTTCGTTGCAAGCCCGCTTTTAGGCCTTTTTGTTTTGTGGTATAAAACATATTCCATAGCAACAGCTTAAAAGGTATCCCCAAAAACTTACCATTGGGCCGTGGCCTTGTTTGCCCTTGCAGGTCAGCAGCATACACTTTCTTTTGCTGCCCCGTAATGTTTTCCGCATTCAACTTTACTTTGGCACCGGTGTATAAAGCATCATTGTCTGGAATGTGTTTAGTGGTGCTACAAGCTGCAAGCACAACCAACAACAGGCAATAAGCAACAAGCAATTTGAGATTGCCGATTACGTACTGCTCAGTGCCTCTTGCTGGTTGCGGGTTGCTTATTGCATATTGCTTATTGACTGTAGTCTCTTGCTTTCTCATGGATTTGGCTCTTTAGCTTTTTGTCTGTCTCCGTTTTGTACCCTTTTTCTTTTCCTGAATATGTCTGCAAACTTGTCGTAGTCTAAGGTTATGATAAAGCGAACGCCTGTTTCAATAATATAGCCATCTACTGCACCAAAGTATTCGTTTTGGCGATAAGCACGAATGGCATAGCGCCCATCCCTGCTTAGCTGGTAATTTATGGCAAGGTTACCTGCTATGTTATTACTTTTTTGCCCGCTTTGCTGCGGCCCTTCCAACTCAAAGTTTGATCCTACTGTCACTGTCAGGCGATTGTTGAGCAACTGTTTGCTTAGGCCAACATTCAGGTCGGTACGGTTGCGGCGTTCTCCTGTAGTATAATCATCGGTTGATGCAACATCAAATGCAAGGTCAACGCCTCCAATTAAATCCTGGGTAAGATTGTTCAGTTGCTCCGTCAATAATTTACTTACACTTTGCCTGGCAAAAGCGCCGGCATTAAATCCATCGCCACTGCTTTCAAAAGGATTTTCTCCTACGAATCTTCCCAGTAATAAAAGTGCAAATACCTGCTTGTTTAACTCTGAAGGTTCTTGACGTAATTGTGTAAGACGGGTATCAACATTATTGATTATGTCAGATGAAACTGAGTAGTTTTTATTGGTCGGTAATACAATATCAAATGTCAATTGCGGCTTCATTAACTGGCCTTGCATATTAAGCCTTACCTGGAAAGGAAGCTTTTGCAAATAGGTGTTGCGGATGGCCTGGTTAGATTCTGCAATGTAATTACTCACCAGGTCTAATGGTGCTGTGTTGGCAATGTAAACCGCTGTTACATTTAGATCAGCATCCGTCGGTTCGCCACTCCAGGTAATGCGGCTACCTTTTTCAATATCGAATTTGCGCTGTAAAAAGTTATAGCTTATCTGGTAAGAACCCTGGTCGATTTCATAAGAGCCGGTAAGGTTTACTTTACCGCTTGGATCAACGCCTGCCGACATATTAGCTTCGCCTTGCAACGCAACAAAATCTCCATTGGCTTCATCTATTACAATATTGAATTTGGCTTCTTTTTTTATAGTAAGATTTGTCGCGATATCATAACCGATCAATACCGATTTATTCAGGGAATCATAAGAAGCCAGGAATAAGGAATCATTTTCAGGCGAATCAAAATCCATAAAAGCTACCACTCCTTCACGTGATACTACACCAGGATCTACCTGCGGTACAACCACTGTAAAATCAGTGCTGTCAAGAACCGTTAAGCTGCCATCAACTTTTGGCGCTGACTCGGTTCCGGTGATATGCATATTGGTTGTGACGAACAGGTTGCCATAATAAATGTCGCCCTGCCTTTTTGGCTTACTTATCGCTCTGAAATTTCTACCCCTGATGGTTAGATCAAAATCGTAGTTAATAAAATTCGTAGTACCTACAAGTCCGTTGATAGTAAGTGGTGAATTAGCTGAATCGCGGATAGAGAATTTATCAAACGAAAAACCTTTATTATTTACTGCCACCAGCGATTCATTATCAACCCTAAGCGGACCACCAATAGCCAACGTTGAAATGGCTACATTATCAAAATTTATTTTGCCATCAATAACAGGAGTTGTTGTTGTACCTCTGAGGCTAATACCGCCATTTACACTGCCTGATGCAGAGGTGATAAAGTCTTTTAATGCTCCTTCAAATGTGCCCATCTCCAGCCGCCGGATAGCAAGATCGAGATTCATGGCAATGTCTTTTTCACCCGGCGTCATATTACCAGTGATAGCAAGGTCATTCCCTTTACCGGTAAGTGTAATGTTAGCATTATACTGGTTGCCGGTAGAGCCAACCTTAAGGTTTAAATTACCAACGGTATCTTTTCTAAAAGTCAGATCGGCAATAGTAATGTCGGATGTAAACAACGGTTGTTCGGTAAGATTTGTAAACGTTGCCGCACCATTCATCACACCGTCTACCAATACTGAATCAGCTTTTATAAATCCTGTGATGGTACCGATACGAAAATCTTTAAAGCTTACCTGCAGTGGCGTTTGTCCACCGGTTGGGGCAAGGCTTTGAATAGTTAGCTGTTGTCCATCTTTGGCCAGTGTAAAATCATTGGCAGTGATAGCGGTTTTGCCAATTACAATTTTATTGTTAGGTGCCACGGTCCATTGGTCGTAATTAAGCAATAAGCTATCAGGATTCAGATGCAGTGTCATATCACCGGTAGAAGGCATTTCTACTAAGCCACTTAACCTGTACTTTGGACGCTTGGTTTTATCATCAATACCTAAAGCAAAGTTGATGTTGTTATTCAACGCAGTTGCCGTAAACCTTGTACCAAATACATCAAAGGAACTTCCGCTTTTCAGGTGCTCAACGGTTGTATTTATTTGCATGCCGCTATCAGCAGTGTTAATAGTAGCCCGCAGGTTATTCACTTCGTTAGTGCCGTATAAAATGTACGGTGCTGTTAGTACAGCTTTGAGTCCTGATCCACTGGCAAGTGTGCCTTCTGCATGAATGTTATCCGCCCTTTTCAAATCGGGTACGAATGCAGTAAGTGCAGGCGAATAGATCAAGTCAGCATTAAAGCGAATATCATAAGGTTGTACCGGAGCAGCAGGTTTGGCTGTAGCTGTAGCGGTACCTGCATTAAAGTAGGGCGAGATGTTATCAAGCATAATGTTGCCTAAATCGCTCAAACGATATTGGCCTCTTAATTCTGCCCGAACCAAATCACTTTTTAATGCGATAAAGTTTTCAGCGTCTCTTCCTGCTATCAGTTGAATTGTATCTAACGCCAAACGATTAGCGCCGGAAACAACAAGCCCCTTTGTTATTAAAACATCTGCTTGCAAAGCGTCAGGATTAAGGCTGGCGATAGTTCCATCAATTGCGCCGCGAACAATTAAAGGTTCAGTGCTGAAGCCTAAATTGTGCGCCTTCACGCTATCAATCATTCCATCAATTTTGTATGAGCCATAACCTGCATAGTTGCCACTAGCCGTTAAGGTTACTACAGCGTTCGGGTCTTTCACATCGGCATTTACAACAAAGGCCGTTTTATTTAGAGAGCCATTCAGTTTAATATTTCTGTAATTGTATTTGTTGTAGCCAACATTGCTGATGGCCGCATTAAACTTTGTATTAATGGTTTCAGGAGTAATGCCTCTGCCGTTAGCAGTGAAAGTGGCGCTTAGTGAACCCATAGTTGCCTGCTGGCGTAGAATTTTTCCAATACGTAAACCTTGTGTACGCAACGTAGCATTATAGGTTGTAGCAGCAGGGTTTAATAAATTAGCGAAGGTGCCATCAAGGTCTATGTTACCATCTGCTGTATTCAGGTCAAGCCTTGTATTTAACCTTCCTGCATTACCGCTGATCATTCCTGAAATATCGAACGACTCAGGCATGTCCATTTGTGCATTTGATAAACGTGCACCGGTAAAAAGGGCTATATCATTTTGTGTTGAATGAAAACGGTAAATGGTAAAATTGCCACCAGCATTGTTAGGATTGCTTAAACCAACCAAAGTGCCTTTTGCATTTAACTGGGTGTTTTGCAAGCCATCAAACTGAAGGCTTTCTATATTCAGCCTGTCCATAGTTCCATTACCAACTATGTTCATTTTCCAAACATCATTCACGTTTCTTAATGCTGGCTGCGACCGTAGTTGCGGTGCAAAAAGAAGAATATCTTTTACCTGCACATAACTATCGGCAACATCAATATCAAAAACAGTGCGTTCAGGATTTTTGGTGAATTCGGCTAACGAAGCATATTGTAAACTAAGGCTGCGTTTAATTTCTGTACCCGGTGTTTTAATTAATAAATTTTTTAAGTAAGATTGATTGCTGCCGTAAAGTAATTCGCCTTGCAAGTCGCTAAGCACAAAGCCACTTTTTTCTTTAAGCGATCCTTTCGTGATGGTAAGGCCGGTTCCATCTTTATTATAAACTACATTATCGGCGTGTAAGGTCAGGCTATCCATTTTCAGGTGACTGTAATCCATGCCGGAATTAAGAACTGCTTTACTGTCATCATCAAACCTGATAGCGGTATTATCAAACCGCACTCTATCAACTTTAAAATCCCATGGCACTGTTGCCTGCGCTGTTACTTCCTGTGCTGCCTGCTCTTTTACTACAGTGGCTCCCGCTGTTTTACCCATACGTACAGAAGCGGTTGTATTTGCCAGGGATATTTCATCAAGGTGAATTTTATTATTGGAGATATCAAGCAACTTACCATCTACTTTTAATTTACCGATGGATACAGTAGAATATAAGGCAGATACATCATTGTCATATTGTATCGAAACTTTTGAAACATCAATCACCCCAAAGTTTAAATGCATTGGGGCGGGAGTAGCTGCTTCTTTTAAATCAACAGCTAAAGGCTTTACTTCCAGCAAAGGTTTTGTTTGCTTCATCCTAACTACAGAGTTGCGCAGGATGAACGATGGAAAAGTAAAAGTTTGTGTGTAGGGATCAAGTGTATCAATGGTTGTAGTAGCATAACCAATGCGGGCAAATACATCGTTGCCGGTAACCGCATCTTTATAGGTGAGAGCAACATTGTCAAGCGTTACATCGCTGATGGACATCTTCATAGGAACTGCGGTGGTATCCTCAGGCTTTGTTGTTTTTGAGACAAAAGCATCCACTACAAACTGGTAATTGAAAGTTGTATCGGGCAGAACCCTTTTTATTTTCGCCGTGATGTTTTGCAGTTCAATGCCTGTTACTTCCAGCTCGCTGGACAAAAGCTTCAAAAAATTGATATTGGCTTTTATAGCTCCACCGGAAACCAGGGTATCTTTTGTCCTGTCTTCTATGTATACATTTTGCAGGCTAACATCACCCGAAAGGCCAAATGCAATGCGGCCGATCTCCACATTGGTTTGCAGCTTCTTCTCCAGGAAATTCTCCGCCTTAGCAGTTAAAAAGCGCTGCACCGGCGGGGTAAGAATAAGCAGGAAAACCAGTATGATGAATAAGACCAGGAATAGCAGGGTTTTTAAAAAGATGCGACCAATTTTAGCAGGGAGGCTTCTTTGCCTCTTAACAGTTTCTTTATGTTCTTCTTTATTTATTTCTTCTTGCATGGTGATAGTTAAGGGGAATGGCTTTGTTATAGTGGCAAATAATATTCCTTAAACAGACTTAACGAAAATGCGGATGAATGATGGTTTTTTACAGATGTACGGCTAGTATGACAAGTTGCTTGTAGAACAATTTCTACATGAAAACGGGTTTATCAAAACAACCCTGCTCGTATTTTAAATTGTTCATAATTCCTTAAAATGAAAAAGTGCTTCAGATAGGCAATCCCTGCACCTTTGCGCAAAATTAGAAAAACACATGAGATCAAAGGATGCTTTACTGCTTTTAGCTTTTCTATTGGTTTCCTTCGCAAATGTATTCTCACAGGAAACAACCTCCGAACTACAAGGTGTCGTAAGTGGTGAGAATAACCAGGGTTTGCAGGGAGCCACTATTGTAGCCATACATCTGCCAACCGGCACCAGGTACACAACGTCAACCCGTACCGATGGACGTTACAATTTGCCCAACGTTCGTGTAGGTGGGCCTTACGAGGTAACGACAACATTTATTGGTTTTCAGTCTTCTACACAAAGAGACATCAACTTAGTACTAGGCACAGCTTACAAAGCCGACTTTAAATTAGCACCGTCAGCCGGTAGTTTAACGGAGGTAGTTGTTTCTTCTACCCGTAGCGATAAAGTTTTCAGCCGCAGCCGCACTGGTTCTTCTGAAGTAATAAGCCGTACGCAAATTGACCGTCTGCCTACTATTAACCGAAGCATTGCAGACTTTACACGCCTTACACCAACTGCCAATGGTAGTTCATTTGCCGGCCGCAGCGGATCGTATAACAATCTTACCGTAAATGGAGCTGCGTTCAATAATACCTTCGGTTTATCGGGTCCATTAGGCGGGCAAACTTCATCACAACCAATTTCTATTGATGCGCTGGATCAAATACAGGTTAACATTGCTCCTTACGATGTAACCCTTGGTTCCTTTACTGGTGCAGGCATTAACTCAGTTACAAGAAGTGGTACTAACAGCTTTCGGGGCAGTGTTTATTATTACTGGAAAAATCCTTACCTGACCGGAACAAAAGTTGGAACCACTACATTGCCAACCCAGCCATTTAACTTTAATAACAGGGGTGCCAACGTTGGCGGGTACATTGTAAAAAACAAAGTATTCTTTTTTGTAAGCGGAGAGCAGGAGCGAAGAAGCGACCCCGCTACCACTTTTACAGCCAGCCGCGCCGGTTCACCAGCGGTGCCGGGTTCTATATCACAGGCTAACGGTGATACACTGGAAACACTACGCAAATTTCTTGTATCTAAATACAACTACGACCCAGGTGCTTTTGAAAACTATAACTACGAAACAAGAAGCGATAAAATAACGGCCCGCATTGATGTAAACATTAATAGCAAGAATACCTTCAACATCAATTATTATTATTTGAAGTCTTCCCGAAATGTGCCGCCAAACGCCAGCGGTTCTCCTGCCGGCGGACGCTCAGCAAGCAACACAGGTATGCCGTTCTTTAGTTCATCTTATGTCATTAACAACAATTTTAATATTGTAATTGCGGAGTTGAACACCCGTTTTTCTAATACGCTTTCAAACAAGTTGCAAGTAGGTTATAACCGCCTTCGCGATTTTCGCAGTTCACCCGGTGGCATTTTTCCATTAGTTGATATTGAAAATGGAGCAGGAAGCACTTTTACTTCTTTTGGCTATGAGCCTTTTACTGCCTTCAATACATTAAACACCGATACCTGGCAGTTGAATGATATTGTTACTTTAAATAAGGGTAGTCATACATTGACCTTTGGTACGCAAAATACCTACAACAAATTCCGTAATGGTTTTGCGCCTAATTATTATGGTACTTACCGTTTTAGAAGTCTTACCGATTTTTATAACTCTGCTAATAATGGCGTAGCCAATTCAACGCAGTATGATTTTCGTTATTCTGCCCGTAAGGGTGGCGAGTTTCCATTTGCCGATATTACCGGTTTGCAATTAGGCTTTTTTGCCCAGGACAGGTGGAGCGCTACGGACAACTTAGTGCTTACTGCCGGTTTGCGTGCCGACCTCCCGATTTTTAATGACGATAATTATACCGCTAACCCTAAAGTGGATTCATTGCCTTTTCGCAATGGCATTCGTGTTAATACAGGCAATGGCCCAAAGACTTCTGTTTTATGGAGCCCACGTATTGGTTTTAACTGGGATGTAAAGGGAGATAAAACAACGCAGTTGCGTGGTGGTGTAGGCATTTTTGCCGGCGCTCCGCCATTCGTATATATCTCTAACCAGGCGAGTAATAATGGCGTTGATTTTGGCTCTTATCAAATTCAACCTGGTGTAGGCGGCGTTCCTGCTAACGATCCCCGTTTTATTTTTAACGCGGATGTAGATAGAAACCGTCCTGCAAGTGCGGCACCAAACGCTTCTTATAACATAGCCTTAACCGATGAGGATTTCAAATTTCCGCAGGTGTTCAGAACCAACCTTGCTTTGGATAAAAAAATCTTCTGGGACATCACGGCTACTTTAGAAGGAATTTACTCGAAAGATATTAATGCAGTCACTCATCAGAACATCGGCCTTCCCCTTTCAGGAACTCCGTTAGCCGGATCTGATAAAAGAATACGTTATACATCACCACGGATATATAATGTATCAGTAGCGCAGCAAACAATTTCTAATCCGAATATTACCGATGTTATTTTAATGACGAATACATCGAAAGGATACAGCTATAATATTACAGGCCAGCTACAGCGTAACATTAATAACCTGTACACGATGGTAGCTTACACTTATGGTAAAAGTAAATCGGTAAATGATGGCGGTTCAATTGCACAATCCATCTGGAGAGACCGCCAGGTAAGTGGGGATCCAAATGAGACAGCGCTTAGCTATTCAAACTTTAACCAGCCGCACCGTGTTGTAGCAGCCGCTTTCTATCGTAAGGAGTATAAAAAATACTTCGCTACTTCCATAGGGCTAACCTTTGAAGCAGCCAATGGTGGTACTGCGAGTTATGTGTATAGTGGTGATGTAAATGGCGACGGACAAAACACTAACGATTTAATTTATGTTCCGCTAAACCAAAGTGATATTGTACTTGAAGGTGTAAATGCGGCAGATACACGTACACCAGCAGTTATTTGGGCACAGTTGGATGCTTACATAAAACAAGATCCTTACCTCAGCAAAAGAAGAGGAATGTATGCTGAAAGAAATGGTTTGCTTCTTCCGTTTTATAAGCGGTTGGATTTAAATCTTACGCAGGATTTTATCGTGAAAATCGGTAAGCGTACCAACACGATCCGCTTAACAGCGGATGTATTCAATTTTGGAAATTTGCTTAATAAAAACTGGGGCACATTCCGTTCAGCATCAAGGCAGGCTTTGCTGAATTATAAGTCGCTTGTAGCTACTGGAACAAACGCAGGCAAGCCTGTTTACAGTTTCCCTTATTTGGATGCTGCTAATCAAATTCCATTGGTAAATTCTTTCCAAAACAGCACGGCTCAAGGCTCACGCTTCCAGGTGCAGTTTGGGCTACGGTATTTGTTTCAATAGTAGCAAGTAGCTAGTGGCAAGTAGCTACTCAATACAAGATTTATAATAAAACAAAACCTCCTGAAAATTCAGGAGGTTTTTTGCTGTAAGAATGTTTGAATCTACAGGCTACTCGCCACTTGCTACTTGCCACTCGCTATCTCTCCCACCATATTTCCCGGCACTACCCAGGCATCAAATTCCTCTGGAGTTACGTAGCCTAATTTCACAGCCATCTCCTTTAAAGTAGTGCCTTCTTTGTGTGCAGTCTGAGCAATTTCTGCTGCTTTGTAATAACCAATTTTTGTGTTAAGGGATGTTACCAGCATCAGTGAATTGTCAACATGCTTTTTAATATTTGCTTCAATTGGTTCAATGCCAACAGCACATTTATCATTGAATGATACGCAGGCATCGCCAATCAACCTTGCACTGTGTAAAAAATTATAGATCATCATAGGCTTAAACACATTCAATTCAAAATGGCCCATCGAACCGCCGATGTTTATTGCCACATCATTACCTAACACCTGCGCTGCTATCATAGTCAGCGCCTCGCTTTGCGTAGGATTTACTTTGCCGGGCATTATAGAGGAACCGGGTTCATTATCAGGAATAAAAAGCTCTCCAATACCACTACGTGGACCTGACGATAACATGCGGACATCGTTAGCGATCTTCATCAAGCTAACAGCTACAGTTTTTAAAGCGCCATGTGTTTCTACAATGGCATCATGCGCAGCAAGGGCCTCAAATTTATTCTCCG
>JAQBNG010000096.1 GCA_028288675.1 Flavisolibacter sp.
ATTAAATCCGTGCTGCCTAAGAATTGGAAATCATTAAAGATTACCGGTGTTGGTGTTGATAGAAAAACGTATGAAGTAAAATAATTTATTCATGTATGAAAACAGTCAGGGTTAAACCAAAATACAAAAAACTTTTATCAGATATTGGCCTTGCAATTGAAACTGCAAGACAGAATGCTATCAAAGCTATCAACACAGAATTAGTAAAAGGGAATTGGGAAATTGGCAGGCACATAGTTGAATTTGAGCAACAGGGAGAAGAGAGGGCTGAGTACGGAAGTGCCTTACTGGCAAGGCTTTCAGCCGATTTAAAATTGCAGTATGGAAAAGGATTTGGCAGGCGCAACATACTGGATATGCGAAGGTTTTATTTAACGTATCAAAAATGGCAGGCAGTGCCTGCCAAATTAAGCTGGACACATTTTGTTGCTTTGCTTGCCATTTCCGATGATACAACAAGAAAGTTTTATGAGAAACAGGCAGTTCATGAACGTTGGAGTTATAGGGAATTAGAACGACAGATAGACACGGCCCTCTTTGAACGCCTTGCATTAAGCAAGGATAAAAAAGGTGTGCTGAAACTTTCTCAGAAAGGACACATTGTTTCAAATGCTTTAGAAGCCGTGAAAGATCCTTACGTGCTGGACTTTCTTAAAATACCCCAAAGCCATAAGATGACCGAAAAAGCATTGGAACAAAGAATCATTGATAACCTTCAACTATTCCTGCTTGAATTGGGTAAAGGTTTTGCTTTTATTGCCAGGCAGTACAGGCTTTCGCTTCGCAATAAACATCACGCTATCGACCTGGTTTTCTATCATCGTATTTTAAAATGCTTTGTACTCATTGATCTTAAAATACGTAAAGTAGATCATGGCGATATAGGACAGATGAACCTTTATCTTAATTACTTTAGAACAGAGGAAAATGTAAAAGACGACAATGAACCTATCGGTATTATCCTATCAGCTGAAAAAGATGAAGTGCTGGTAGAGTATGCTATGGGAGGCATTTCAAACAAGATATTTGTTTCCAAATACCAGCTATACCTGCCCGATAAAAAGCAACTTCAGAAAAAGGTAAAAGCGGTTATTGATGAAAAATAATTCAACAGTTTTAATAAAATGCTTACCATAAGTGGCCTCTATATTTATCCCATTAAATCTTTAGGCGGGATTTCTGTTGATGCGGCCACCATCACGTCTCGTGGTTTGCAGAATGACCGCCGCTGGATGTTAATAGATGCCAACGACCGGTTTCTTACCCAGCGTGAATTTCCGGAGATGGCTTTAGTGCAACTAGAATTTGCTGAGGATGGGTTGAAAGTTTATCATAAAAAGTTTACCGAAAAAAATCTGTCTATCCCTTATGCACCGCTACTAAATGCTGAAACAATAAAGGTGCAAATATGGGACGACATCTGCGAAGCGCAACTGTATGATAGAGAAATAAACGGGTGGTTCAGCGAAGCGCTGAAAATGAATTGTCGCCTGGTTTATATGCCGGATACTACCGGCAGAATGGTTGATGACCGCTATGCAAACAACAATGAAATCACTTCCTTTTCCGACGCCTATCCAATCTTACTTATCGGCCAGGCTTCACTTGATGACCTGAATTCCCGCTTAGCGGAACCTTTACCCATGAATCGTTTTCGCCCAAATATTGTGTTTACGAATGGAGAGCCTTTTGAAGAAGACAGTTTTGCGGAATTTAGTATTGGCGCCATGACATTTTTTGGTACGAAGCTTTGTAGCCGGTGTGTGGTTACAACTATTAATCAATCCGAGGCTACAAAAGGTAAGGAGCCATTAAAAACCCTGGCGACTTATCGCATGAAAAATAATAAAATTTACTTTGGACAAAATTTGCTGCATGCCGAAAGCGGTGAAGTTAAAGTTGGAGATAGCATTGAGGTGAGGAAAACAAAAGGTGGTTTTTAGCTTCCGCGGACAACAGCGTGTTTCAATTAATAAATTTTCTTATCTTTTCTGCCTATTACAATTGCTTGAAACGTCTGACTGCGATATTATTCTTTCTTATTTTGGTATTCAACTTTTACGGGTACCGCCTTGTGATTTCCTGTATGCAGGATAATACTATTACTGCAATAGAAACTCAGGTTGATAAAAAGCAGTACAGCGATGATGAACTAATCTCCATTAAAACAACGTTGAATCTTCCTTACTACACAAGTTCTGCCGAATACGAAAGAGCCTACGGTTCTATCAACATTGATGGTAGAGATTATGAGTATGTAAAACGCAGGGTGTATAACGATACGCTTGAATTGCTTTGCATTCCCAATGGAGCAAAAACAAAACTGCAGTCCATCAATAATAATCTAGCAAAAGCTTCCGCTGACGGAGGGGCATCTACTCCAGATAAAAAAAGCAACACGGTTTTAAAAATAGCCTTACCTGATTTTTGCGAGCCGATAAAAACGTATACTGCCGCTTTTGTATCCAATACAAAACAGGATTATTATTCTTCAAACTCGCATCTACTTCTTATCAATTTTGCCGAACGACAAGAGCGGCCACCTCAATCAATGCAGCCTTTTATTTCCTGATCTCATTGCATTGATTTTTTAAAACACCTTCCTACTTAATAATGAATAGATTATTCCCGCTGCTTTGCATAGCAGTCTCCTTATTTGACTGTAAGCAAAAGGCTACCGATTACGCTAAATACACATCTAATCCAATCCTTTACTCCAAAACAGTAAAAAAGCTCAACGATGTAGTATTGTATAATAACTTCTCTCCGGTGGTGGCCTCCCGCAATTATGCGTATGCAAATATTGCAGCTTATGAGTGCATGGCTGCCGGCGATAGTAGCTACCAATCTTTAAGCGGACAAATAAAGCATTTACCAAAAATGCCACAGGCCGTTGCTAATCAAAAAGTAGATTATCATTTAGCGTCTTTACTTGCCTTTGTAAAAGTTGGCAATGCGGTAACCTTTCCCGAAGGCGTATTGATGGATTATTACAATGAATTAAAAAACGGTGCTGACAGTGCCGGTATGCCCGAAGAAATTTTGGCTAACACAGTTGCTTTTAGCGATACCATTGCTGCCACTATTTTAAAATGGAGCAAGGGCGATAGCTATGCAAAAACACGAAGTGCTGAAAAATTTACGGTGAAGCAGGAGGATGGCAGATGGATTCCCACACCACCAGCTTATACGCAAGGGCTGGAGCCGCATTGGTGCGATATTCGTCCGCTGGTGCTTGATTCTGCTTCGCAGATCTTACCGCCACTGCCGCCAAAGTATGATATGAAGGATACGGCTTCGGCGTATTGCAAAGAAGTAATGGAAGTAAAGACTACCGTTGAAAACTTAACGCCGGAACAAAAGCACATCGCCGAATTTTTTGATGATAATCCTTTCAACCTGCACGTAACAGGACATGTGATGTATGCAACAAAAAAGTTTTCGCCGCCAGGCCATTGGATGAATATTGTGGGCATTGCCGCACAAAAATCAGGGGCTGATTTTAGCAAAACAGTAGCTGCTTACACCGAGACTTCCATTGCTTTATTTGATGGATTTATCGCCTGCTGGAAATCGAAATATTTGAGCAATAGTGTAAGACCTGAAACGGTGATCAACAAACTGCTTGATCCCGCATGGCAGCCATATATTCAAACACCTCCGTTCCCAGGATATGTCAGTGGGCACTCGGTAATATCGTCTGCCTCCGCAGAAATAATGACGGATCATTTCGGTGACAACTTCGCTTACCGCGATTCATCGGAAAGGGAGTTTGGCATTGCTGACCGGTCATTTACATCCTTTCGTCATGCCGCAGATGAAGCATCTATGTCAAGGCTTTATGGGGGCATCCATTTTCGTTGCGACTTAGAGCAAGGCGCCATCATGGGCAGAAAAATAGGAGAGTACATTGTAGGCAAACTGCACCTTAAACGTTCTCAAAACCAAATCTCATTTACCAACAAATAATTTTTATGATGAAAATATTTTTTATACTAACACTAATTATCATCGCACAAATTGCAAATGCACAAGGTTGCGTGGCTATCCGCAGCAATGGCAGTACCTGTACTATGACCGGCGCACACAACGACACTGAAAAAGAAAGTACATGGACGTTCGGCATCAATACCCGTTACTTTAAGTCGTACAAACATTTTGTTGGTACGGAGGAACAACATGAAAGGGTAGAAGCGGGAACTGAAGTGATCAACCATAATTTTTCAACAGAGCTTGGATTTACACGGCGGATAAATTCACGCTGGTTAATTGGTTTTTATGTACCGGTTATAAGTAATGTCCGTTCATCTATGTACGAGCATTATGGCAACACCAGCAAAAGTCCTAATGCCCGCAGGGAAACAAGGTCATTTGGCGTTGGGGATGTAAGAGTGGCTGCTTATTACTGGCTGGTTGACCCGGCTAAAATGTCAAAGGTAAATGTGCAAATTGGAGCTGGTATCAAGTTGCCAACCGGGGATTATCGTTATACCGATTACTTTCATAGAAATGACAGCATAAAAATTCTAGGACCGGTTGATCAGTCTATTCAATTGGGTGATGGCGGCACAGGACTTACTACAGAATACAACGCTTATTATCGTTTAAATAAAACATGGAGCCTATACACAAATGGATATTATTTATTCAACCCCAGGGAGCAAAATGGTGTATCAACTGCGAGGGGCGGAACACCTGCTGCAACTGCAATCTCTTATGGCAGCGATGTAATGAGCGTACCCGACCAGTTCATGTTTCGGTTGGGCGCTAATATATCGGCCAGCAACTTTTTGTTTTCTGCCGGTATGCGTATAGAGGGGTTGCCTGCTAAAGATTTAATTGGGGGCAGCAATGGTTTTCGCAGGCCGGGCTACGTAATTGCAGTAGAACCTGTAGTGGCTTATAAAATCAAAAAAACGCAACTGTATCTTTCTGTTCCATATGCAGTGGAGCGCAACCGTACGCAAAGCGTACCAGATAAAATAAGAACTCAAAAGACTGGCGTGTATGCACAAGGTGATGCGGCTTTTGCAGATTACAGCATCAACTTCGGTGCGGTGTTTTCGTTGAAGTAAACTTATTATAGAGCTATCTAAAATAGATAGCATCCTTCTTCGCTTTCTTCGTGCAAATCTTTGTGTTCTTGTTCTCCAGCAAAATCGGAACACGAGGTACATAAAGAGTCACGAACGGCACAAAGCAATTGTAGAGTTGATGAGAAAATAAATTTGACCGGAGTGTTATAAAACCATTTCCACTTCCATCTAAACAAAAGCTTATGAACCTTCATACTTTTTTAAAGCAATGCAGGTTGATTGTTTGCATTGCTATTCTTCCCACCGTTTCAATGCAGGCGCAAACAGAGTTTGATGCTATAATGATGAATAAGAACCAGTTCTGCAGCGGCTTTATGTATACCCATTCGGGTTGGGATACTTACTGGGAAGGAACATTGAAACGTACCAACGAAAACCTGGGTACCGTTACTTCACAGTCAGTCATGTACATGGCTAACTATGGCATAACCAGTAAGCTCAATGTAATGGCCGGTGCGCCGTATGTATGGACGAACGCCTCGGCAGGAACGCTTGCCGGCATGAGCGGTGCGCAGGATGTGTCACTGTTTGTAAAATGGATTCCCTTTCAAAAAACATTAGGCAAAGGCAAACTCACCACGTATGCGCTTGGTGGTTTTTCAACACCTGTAACTGATTATGTTGTTGATTTTTTACCAATGTCTATAGGTATGGGCTCTGCCAATTTTACCGGTAGGGCTATGGTTGATTATAACTGCAACCATATCACGGTTACAGGTTCTGCTGCTTACATCCGGCGCAGCAACATAACCATTGACAGAACATCTTATTATGATACAGAATTGCATCTTACCAATGAAGTGCAACTCCCCGATGCGGCACAATATCAATTGCGCACCGGCTATCGCGGAAAGTATTTAATTGCGGAAGCCTTACTTACCAATTGGACGACCTTAGGCGGTTTTGATATGACCCGCAACAACATGCCTTTCCCAAGCAACCGGATGAATGCGACCTCAGTCGGCCTGAACCTGAAATATACTTTGAAGGCTCATACTAATCTTTCCTTGTTAGCGGGTGGGAACACCACCATAGGCGGACGGAATATGGGCCAGGCGAATTCCTTTAATGCAGGCGTTTTTTATGCTTTTTATTTCAAAAAAAATAAGTCAAACTAAGCTGTATGAAAAAGATATTTATTGCCACATCTTATATACTCGTCTCGTTCGTTTTGTTCATCGTATCCTGCTCAAAAGATATTACCGAAAGAACAGAAGATATAGCCGCACTAAATCCAACTAATATTGATTTGAATGCCGGCACATGGAAGCCGGTACTGCTAACCGGCCCAACTGAATTTCCGGTAGCGGCACCTATTGCAACAACTTCTCCCGATTACATTGCGCAACTGGCTGAAATAAAAACATGGCAGGCCAACCTTACATCAGAAGAAAAACGAATCGTAAAATACT
>JAQBNG010000098.1 GCA_028288675.1 Flavisolibacter sp.
TATAAGATCCAGAAAGTGAAAACCGTGTTTTCGTTCAGGGAAGAATACCTGCCGGAGTTTGAATGCATCACTACAAAAATTCCTTCCATCAAATATTCGCGTTTCAGGCTGATGCCTATGAATGGTAACCAGGCTTACGAAGTAATTACCCGAACCTGGAAGTCTAACATCAGTTCTTCCGAGGCCCACAATATTGTTGGTTTTTTTGCACGGGAAGATGACAAAGATCCGGTGTATGATATGATGGAAATAGAACCATCCTTGTTAAGCCAGGTATGTTCATTTATTGATAAAGAGCGAACGATTGAAGGAGGTGATAAAATCTCTGCAGACTTCCTTACGAAATATCCCAAAGAAAAAATTCTGCGTTCCATTTATAATGAAGCATTAGCCGAAAGTAATATTGCTGTAGTTGGAGCTGCGTTGGATGTAAAAACTACAAGGCCGGTTAATGAGTTTGTAGAAGATAGATTGATTACCGATGAAGGCTACCGTACAAAATATGCGCTGACCGGGAAGGACGAAAAAATACGGCCCGGAATTGAAGTTTTAAAAAGTAAATATTTTATTCGGGAAGATGATAATTCGGTTGAGCTGACGCATGATGTTTTAGTGCCGTTGATAAAAAAAGATAGGGAAGAAAGAAGAAAATGGATTGCGCTGGCAGCGGCAAAAAAGAAAGCGAACAAGAGAGCTTTACGCATTGTACTGTTGGCTTTACTCATTGGCGCAGCCGCATGGATTTTCGCTGCCCTAAAAACACAGGAGGCGCTCACACAAAAGAAAAATGCGGAGATAAAAATAGCAACTATCGAACAAGCTGTGTTCAGGCTTCAAGATATTTTAAAACATACTGAGGACAGCATTGACCACATGCGTAATGAGGTAGTATCAGTAGATATGGACGCAATGACTGCTTCTTACTATGCAGACCTTTTAGCCCGAATCCAAAATGATAGTATTCAACTCGCCTCCTTCAAAAAACAATATGAAGATTTGATAGCCCAAAATTCTCCAATAGATAATAGCCCTCTTATTGGGACAGGACAGACAGCAGATTCTATGAAAGTGTTAGATAAAAATTTCAATGAAGCAAAAAGAGAAATTATCTACCTGCAAAGAAAAATTTCGGCTGATAGCAGCGATTTAGCTTCTTTGCGAACAAAATATAAAAACCAGGTAGATGATTACAATGGCCTGATAAAAAAATTCGACGATTATATCCGGCAGGTTTCAAAGCGTGACGGATTTGAAGATACATCCGCTGATGATACAGGAATAGACACCAATAGCCTTCATTTAAAACTTTATTATAGTCTGGCAAAAAACGGCCAGGGGAAAGTGCCCGGTAATTTAAAAATTTACCTTATTCCTGATAACAGTGCAAATAAAAAGATCATCAGCAATGCAAAGATTTATGAAGTACGCTGTAATGAATTAAACCTTGACGGGGCAAAGGATAAAAAAGTCGCACGGTATAAAAATGGAGTTTATAAATTTTATGATGTGCCCCCCGGAAAATATTTTGTAAAGATCTGCGAATATTACGGCGGCTATTATACGTATAGTAAGAAGTCAGCAGGCAATGTTCCTGTTAATTGGGATGCCTCTCCTCCAATAAGATAGCCTTTGCTGATAGCACTATTGATTTGGTTATATCATCCGGAAAGAATTTATCTTTTGTACTTACCGCATCGAAGCGGACAAAGTGATAAAACTAATTTCATCGGCAGATAAGTAGATTGCATGCCTTAATTTCATCCACAAATTAATAGAATGAAAAAATATCGTGCAGGTGTACTTTTTGGTGATGAATTAGCCTCACTTTTAAAAGATGCCAAGGACAACGGATTTGCAATGCCTGCTGTCAATACAATTGGAACTAATAGCATCAACGCTACGCTGGAGACTGCAGCTAAAGTGAACTCCCCGGTTATCATCCAATTCTCAAATGGCGGCGCACAGTTTATTGCAGGCAAAGGCATGCCTAACGATCAGTTGCAGGGAAACATTTCGGGTGCAGTTTCCGGTGCCTTACATATTCATAATGTTGCTAAACATTATGGTGTGCCAGTAGTATTACATACGGACCATGCCTCTAAAAAATGGCTGCCTTGGGTTAGCGGCATGATTGACGCAGGCGAACAATACTTTAAAGAAAAAGGCCACCCGCTTTTTAGTTCCCACATGCTGGATCTTTCCGAAGAACCCCTTGAAGAAAATATTGAAACGTCGGTGGAGTTCTTTAAAAGGTTAGCACCACTTGGGATGGGTATAGAAATAGAGTTAGGTGTAACCGGCGGTGAAGAAGATGGAGTAGATAACAGTGGCATTGAAAACGATAAATTATATACCCAGCCTAAAGAAGTGGCCTATGCTTACGAGGAACTTAAAAAAGTAGGAGAGTTATTTACTATTGCTGCTGCCTTTGGCAACGTACATGGTGTATATAAACCCGGTAACGTTGAACTAAAACCAGAGATACTTAAGAACAGCCAGGATTATATCCGGGAACACTTTAGCACAGGAGAAAAGCCTGTCTATTTTGTATTCCATGGGGGCAGTGGTTCTCCGCAGCACCAGATAAGGGAAGCGATAGGTTACGGTGCTATAAAGATGAATATTGATACTGATCTGCAGTGGGCTTATTGGGAAGGTATACTTGGCTTCTATAAAAAGAACGAAGGATACCTGCAAGGTCAATTAGGCAATCCTGAAGGAGATGATAAACCAAATAAGAAGTTTTATGATCCAAGAATATGGCTTCGTAAAGCAGAAGAAAGTTTCAGCAAACGTCTTGAAATTGCATTCGACGATTTGAACTGTATCAATAGAAACGCTTAGATAAAAGATAGGCAGATGGATGAAAGCCTTGAGTGACCCGCTATTTATCGTTACCACTTTATTCCACGAAGATTAGAAGCATAGATGGTTAAAACGTCTATGCTTTTTTATTTCTCTTTTTTCCACCATTTTAGTGGAAACTGGATGTCTTTTACAGAGCCAATAATCATATCCGGCTTAAAGGCATAGTGAGCCAACTCTTCTTTTTTTGATATGCCGGATAAAACCAAAATTGTTTTATAGCCCATTTGTACGCCGCCTTGTATGTCGGTATCCATCGTGTCGCCAATCACTGTTGTATCTGCAGTTTCGAGATTTAAGGCTTTTCGTGCAAAGCGCATCATCACAGGACTGGGTTTTCCTATGGTGAATGCCTTTCTACCGGTAGCTTCCTCAATCATAGCGGTAGTTGCGCCAATTCCTAAATTGTTCCAGCCTGGTTTGCGTGGCGAAGGGTCTCTATTGGTAGTGATAAATTTGGCACCACCTAAGATCATATCCACCGCTTTTTGAACCATCTCCAACGTGAAGTTTCTTCCTTCTCCCAGTACAACAAAGTCGGGCTCTGTTTCAACAAGTGTCAAGCCATTATCATGCAGGCTGGTAAGTAGGCCACCTTCTCCCAGCACATAAGCCGTTTTGTTAGGCGCCTGGTCGGCAAGGAATTTTCCGGTAGCCATGGCACTAGTGTAAACATGACTTTCTGTAACATCAATGCCCAGCTTCTTTAATTTACGCACTACTTCCAGTTTTGTCCGCTGGCTGTTATTGGTCATGAAAAGAAAGGGTATGTCATTTTTTAATAAATAAGAAATGAATACATCTGCACCATCTATCATTTCATCACCGCCATAAATGACGCCGTCCATATCAATCAATAAACCTTGCTTCATTATAAATAATTTATAGGTTAATCACACTTTGCTCTTTGTAAGGTAGGAAGTAATTGCTGCTGTTATGATTACGTTTGAATGTGAAAAAGGCAAAAAAAAGTCCACTGTAGAAACAGCGGACGGTCTAACGATTGCTTGCTATATGAACTGAGTTTAAATATTTTGTTGGTTAACAAGTGCCTTATGGGTGCAAAGTATAAATTGTATGCATTACTCCTTTGACGAAAACTATAATCTTCTACTATCTCCAACCGTTCAGGCTACCTGTCAAGATCAATACAGGCAAGTGATCCGGATGATTATTGCTCCTTCGGCTAACAGGAAATTTCGCCTTTATTAATTTTTGAGAACTTGGTGATAACCCTTATAAAAAGTAATGAATTATGGTGAACTTCTTTAATCATCATACAGTTATTATGTATTATCCGAAACGCTGTTGTTGCGGGGTTCTTTGAAGTAATAAGTAATAACAGTTATGAAAACACCGATACAGGCGATAAGTACAAAGGAAATACGCAGGCTTAAAGCACCGGCAATTACACCAATCAATGGCGGACCAATTAAAAACCCTAAAAAGCCTATGCTGGATACGGCAGTCAACGCTACTCCCGGTGATGTGGTTTTCGACTTTCCTGCTTCACTATAAATTAAGGGTATAACAGAGGATACGCCAAAGCCAACAATAAGAAACCCTATAATTGCCGTAACAACAAAAGGGAAAATAACAGCGATGGTTAAACCGGTAGCGATTAATGCACCACTTCCCTGCAGTGTTCTTTTAAACCCTATACGGCTTGTTAGCCAGTCGGCTACAAACCGGCCTGATGCCATAGTTAGCATAAAGGCAGTATAGCCGGCTCCAATCCATTCTTTATCGGCTGCAACAACGTTTTGAAAATAGATACCGCTCCAGTCAAACATCGCACCCTCGCAGATCATACAGCAAAAGGCGATAATGCCCAACCGAATAAGAGCTTTGTCAGGTTTA
Source organism: Flavisolibacter sp. (assembly GCA_028288675.1). GTDB lineage: Bacteria > Bacteroidota > Bacteroidia > Chitinophagales > Chitinophagaceae > Flavisolibacter. The sequence continues at coordinate 4,726 of JAQBNG010000098.1, forward strand.
ACAAAAAATCCTTTTTGAGGAACGCTTTTTTCCTCTCCGGGTAAAAGATATTGAAAGCACGCTGCCACTCCTGCAAGGAGTATAGCAGTAATAATAATAAAATGGTTTTGCGGAAGAATGTTTCTGCCAATCATAACAGTACCAATTGCTGCTGCAGAAAATCCTGCAAGACTCCAAAGCCCGTGAAAAGAAGCCATAATATTTCTGCCATACTTAGCCTCTACACCTACCGCCTGGGTATTGATGGCGATGTTTGCTGTATTGCCTGCCATACCAAAAAGTACAAGTGATGTAATCAGCACCGGAATGTTTTGGGAAAGCCCTACCATATAAAGTAGAATACTATAAAAAAAGAGGGAGTAGCCTGCCACTTTTTTACTGCCATATTTTGTTACTAAATGTCCGGCAAATGACAGCGAAACCATAGAGCCTACAGGGAGGGCAAAGAGTATTATACCTAATAAGGAATCGGAGATATGTAGGTCTTGCTGGATGCTTGGAATACGGGATGCCCAGGAAGCAGAACAAAGTCCTAACAAGAAAAATAAACTGCCAACGGCCAGTCTATAAACCCTTTTTGTACGTTCAGTTGATACTAATAACCCCAACATAATTTACCGGTTTTACAAATTAAAATGAAAGGCTTTCGCACACTTTTATATGCGACTGCTCTTTTAATTCATATAGCTGGCTGAAAGGTCAGATAAAGCTTGCAATAATACTCTCATGGAGCTTTTAGAAGTAAACAGTTCACTAATGTGTACTAAGTACGCAAATTTATACTTATTTCTAAGAAGGTTATTTAAAATATTTGTAAATAAATTAAAATTTAGTTAACCCCAAGTGATCATCAAGGTTAATATAAGCTGGTTTAAATCTCATTCCGATTAATAGTGGAGTTGTTCAGATGACTTCGTTTGCAAATTTTAAAAGCAGGAAAATAAAAAAAGTTGCAAGGCATTAACAATTGCTGTTCATCCCAAAGTTGTACGTAATTGTTACGCCAGGTAATATCGGATCCCCTCTTTTCTTCTTAACTCCAAAATTGTAAAAGCTGATTGTTTAGCTTTGACGCTGTGGTTAATAAATCAGGGTTTAATTAAATAATAGTTGAGATATGCAAATGGAACAAACAATGCGTTGGTTCGGGCCTCAGGATCCGGTAAGCTTATGGGACATCCGCCAGGCCGGTTGTACAGGTGTGGTGACAGCTTTGCATCATATACCTGTAGGTAATGTATGGACAATAGAAGAGATCAATAAACGTAAAAGCCTGGTGCAGGAAGCCGGCCTTACATGGACGGTAATTGAAAGTCTTCCTGTACATGAAGACATAAAAAAGCAGGTAAACGGGTATGATGAATACATCGAAAATTACAAGCAAAGTCTGCGCAATGTAGGCGCCTGCGGGTTAAAGGTTGTCACCTATAACTTCATGCCTATTCTTGACTGGATGCGTACTGACATCTCTTATGAAATGCCCGACAAAAGCAGGGCGCTTTATTTTGAGAAAGCGGCATTTATCGCTTTCGACCTTTTTATTTTAAAGAGACCGGGTGCTGAATTAGAGTACTCAAAAGAACAGGTTGAAAAAGCAGCGGATCGTTTTGAAAAAATGGGCAGTGAGGAAAAAGAAACGCTTTACCGCAATACCTTGCTTGGTTTGCCCGGCAGTGAAGAACGGTTTACGGAAGAACAAATTCTAGCGGCATTAAAAACTTATGAAGGAATAGATGCAGCCAGATTAAAAGAGCATTTATTTTATTTCTTACGACAAGTTATTCCGGTAGCTGAAGAAGCCGGCCTGCAAATGGCCATCCATCCCGACGATCCTCCTTACCCCATATTAGGTTTGCCACGAATTGTAAGCACCGAACAAGATGCAAGGGAACTCGTAAATGCTGTTCCTTCACCAGCCAATGGCTTATGTTTTTGTACGGGATCATACGGTGCCAGAGCCGACAATGATTTGACAGGTATGATTCAGCGCTTAGGGGATCACATTCATTTTTTACACTTGCGCAACACGAAAAGAGATGATGAAGGTAACTTTTACGAAGCCGATCATTTAGCAGGTGACTCGGATATGTATGCGGTAGTAAAAGAACTTGTCATACTAATGAAGAAAAGGAAGGTTTCTATCCCGATGCGCCCCGATCATGGTCACCAAATGCTGGATGATTTAAAAAAAACAACGTATCCGGGTTATAGTGCTATAGGTCGGTTACGGGGATTAGCAGAATTGAGAGGGCTTGAGTTAGGTATAAGCAGATCAATTGCTGAATGAGGTTGTAAGCAAGTAATGTGCTAAGCGAAATAGATTACCAATGCAGTGCTACAAACCCAGCCGCATGCTATATGTCACTACCTCCAAGTAGTATAAACACAACATAGGCCTATGGTGCAAAACTCCTGAACACTGCTGCTATAAATGCGGATAATTTAAACTTACCTGTTTTATCTCACCAAAAGAACCTGCACATTATTACAAAATGCTGTTCAATGTTTTTTAACGTTAAAACATTGGCAAAGCAGGACAGCTTCCTTAACCCGACGCTTTACTTTTATCGAAATGAGAAAACTATACCTGCTGCTTTTTATAGTAATATCTTCTGCCACCTATGCCCAAACTTTTGAAGTAAAGGGTATAATAGCCGATACCGCAGGTCAGCCATTACAAGGCGTGAACGTAAAACTGCTTCATGGTAAAGACAGCGCAGTATCAGTAACCAATGGAACCGGCGCTTTTTCTTTTTCTAAAATAAGCGATAAAAGCTTTAGCATAACCGCCAGCTATACAGGTTTACAGGCATTTACACAAGGGTTCACTAAGACAAATAACAGCACTGTATTCCAGGTAACGCCAATCATTTTAGCGCCATCCGCAGGCCAGATGGAAGGCATTGTTATAAAGTCAATAAACCCGGTTCTGGTAAAAGAAGACACGATTCAGTTTGATGCTGCCGCTTATAAAGTGAGAGAAGGGGCACCTGTGGAAGACGTGATTAAAAAACTGCCTGGTGTAACTGTAGATAAAGATGGAAACATAGAAGCGCAGGGTAAAAAAATAGCAAGGGTAAGGGTGAATGGAAAGGATTTTTTTGGTGGTGATGTACAAACAGCTACGCAAAACCTGCCCGCAGATGTTATCCAGAATATCCAGATCATTGATGACTATGGCGACCAGGCAAACCTCACCGGAATAAAAAGCGGCGAGCCGGAAAAGATCATCAACATTAATGTGCAGCCAAATAAAAATAAAGGCACGTTTGGTAATGCCACTGGCGCTGTTGGTAATGAAGGCCGTTTTGCCGGAAATATATTCGCCAACACCTTTAATGCGGAACGACAGATTTCGCTGCTTGGCGCTGTAAATAATACCAACGCCAATCTCTTTAATTTTAATGGTGGTGGCCGCGGCGGCGGAGCCCGTGGCGCCAACTTTGGCAGCGATAACCGGGGCGGCGCAGGAGGAGGTTCTGGTATTACGCTGTCACAGTCAGTTGGCCTTAACTTCAGGGACAAATGGGGTGAGAAATTATCGGTGTATGGAAGCTATAGTTTTTCCGGCCGCAGTACAAGCCTAACCAGTTCTACTTTCTCACAGGATTTTAATCCAAAGAATATAAGAACCACGCAAAGGGAAAGCATGTCCCGAAATAGCAGTGCTAACCACCGGCTTACCTGGAACATGGAATATGCTATAGACTCAATGAATTATATCAAAGCATCTCCTTATTTTTCTTATAGCGAATCGGATAATGTAAGCAGAAGCCAATCGGTAATTAACAGGGCGAATTACTATACACTAAACAATAATAATTCTTTCAACAACGCTCATTCGCCAAATGCGGGCGGTAATTTTTTATTTAATCATAAGTTTAAAAAACGTGGCCGCAATTTCAGCGCTAACCTCACCCTGGACTATTCGGACAATAACAACGACCGTTACTCAAACAATAAATATCGTAATATAGATTCTACGTTTAACCCTATTGCTATTAATGATACAACGCAAATACAAAACATTGGAACAATAAGCCGCAATGCCCGCACTAACGTTCGCCTGTCATATGCAGAACCACTGGACGCAGCTAAAACCATGTTCCTTGAACTGAGTTACGACTGGAATAAATCGGCTACAGAAAGTATCAGGGATGTTTATGATCTGCAGGATTCAACAACCAAAACAGGATTCTTTAACGACCGGCAAAGCAATCATTACAATTATACTTTCATTACCAACCGGGCTGGTATCAGCATAAAGGGCCGCAAAGAAAAATACAATTACAGCATTGGAATTCTGTCGCAGCCTTCAGTGCTTACCGGAACCTCTGTGGGCAAAAATTTCAGTACTACGTACCATAATACAAACTGGGTACCATCGGCCCGTTTTGTTTATAATTTCGCCCGCAATAACTCTTTAACGGCAACGGTTGATGGCTCGGCACGGGAACCCAATTTCTTTCAGCTTCAACCAGTGGCCGACAGCTCTAACCTTAATAACATCGTAATTGGTAACCCGGATCTTAAAAATGAATTTACCAACCGCTTCTCTGTTCAGTATAATAAATTTGATCCAAAGGCCGGTTCCAGTTTATTCGCTAATTTCTCTTACGACAAAACAAATAACAGGATCGTTAATAACCGGTTCAATAATGCTATCGGTACCGGCAGAACTACCAGTTACCTGAATACAGATGGCTTCTACGGTTATAATGGCAACGCATCTTTTACCAGGCCTTTCAGCAACCGTAAATACACTGCCGGCATCAATATGGCGGCTAACTTCGACAACAATATTTCCTTTACCGATGGGCAAAAGAATCATGGCAGCAATTGGAACCTGCGGCCCGGCGCCAACTTTCGGATAGACCTTGAGAACAAAGTTGACCTTACACTTCGTGGCGATTATACCATTTATCAAACGACCACCCGTTACGCAAAAGATAACACTACAACAAGCTCGAAAGCCCAAACATTAAACCTTGGTTTCAACGGCAAAAATTATTTTGGGGACCTGACTTTCGGCTATGACTTTTCTAAATTGATCAATTACGGATTCAGCAGCAGTGTAAACAGCAATCCCGCTATCTTAAATGTGTATGCAGAGTATCGTTTTCTAAAAGCAAAAATGATGACCGTAAGGCTACAGGGCTTTGATTTATTTAATGAGAATACCGGTATTACCCGCACTGTAAATGAAACTACGATTACAGATAGCCGCACTAACAGGCTGGCAAGGTACTTCCTGCTATCGGTGAACATAAAAATGGCAAAGTTTGCAGGCGCCAATCGTGTGCGAAGAGAGGGTAACCCACAGAGAAATGAAGGGACCAGGGCTCCTGCGGGACAAGGAAGGTTTTAAAAGTTATAGTAATATAGTGAAAGGACTTAAGAGACGATCTCTTGCCAACACTTTACATATAAAAAAGTACACTGTGCCTTTAGTAATCCTTATTACACTGCAAACGAAGTTCCGCAACCACAGGTAGTAGAGGCATTTGGATTAGTAAATGTAAACCCCCTGCTATTTAGCCCGCCCTGGTAGTCTACCTCCATACCGGCTAAATACATTTCATGGGCCTTGTCCATTACAAATGTTACACCTTCCATTTCATATTCCATATCAGCAGGGGTAGCCTTGTCAAACCCCAGCATGTATGATAAACCTGAACATCCGCCACCCTTTACACCAATACGAAGCACATTGGAAGCATCGAAACCGGGTTCATTCATCAGGCGCTTGATTTCAGCAATAGCGCCGGTTGTCAATTTTATAGGAGATTGTATCATCGTATTCATCCTGCAAATTTAAGACGATACGCTTCAACTTCGCTTCATAGGCCCCGGTACTCCAACACTTTCACACTATTTTTGCCACCTTAATTTTTATTGCATGGAAGAATCAACCCTTAGCATCATCATTTCTGTTATAGCATTGCTTATTTCGTTATTTGTATTGTTCGGTTCAAAAGAAAAATCAACAACTAACACCGAGGCTGACTTTAGCAGCAAACCATTAAAGCTCCAGGCCTTTGAGCGCCTTGTTATCCTTTGCGAACGCATTTCTTTACCAAACATTATCAGTCGTACGGCCCAGCCCGGAATGACAGCAAGGGATATGCAAATAATGCTGGTTGAAAACATTAAACAGGAGTTTGAATATAATGCCTCGCAACAAATTTATGTAAGCCAGACAGCCTGGGAAGCCGTGCGGAATTTAAGGGATCAAAGCCTCCTTATCATTAATTCTATTGCTAAAACGTTACCGGCAGATGCAAAGGCAAATGATTTAAATAAAGGTTTATTGGAAACCATCATGAACCAGGAAAATGCAGCATTGCATACGCTTACGCTGACGACCTTAAATGAAGAAGCGAAGAAGGTGATGTAGGCACCTCACCCTAAGCACAGCCCTCGCTTTGCGATGATTCTTATAAACTCAGTGAGATTTATTTTATGAGCAAACCATTATTTACTGACTCCGGTATTGAGATAAAGACGCTTTACACAAAAGGCGACCAACAAACAACGGCCAATGATGACCCGGGAGTGTTTCCTTTTACCCGTGGTGTGCAGCCCGATATGTACCGCGGTAAGCTGTGGACCATGCGGCAGTACGCCGGCTTTTCCACTGCCGAAGAAAGTAATAAGCGCTATCATTATTTATTATCGCAGGGTGTGAACGGGTTAAGTGTCGCCTTTGACCTGCCAACGCAAATTGGCTACGACAGCGACCATGCATTATCAGAAGGAGAGGTTGGTAAAGTAGGTGTAGCTATTGATTCATTAGAGGATATAGAAATGCTTTTCAAAGGCATCAAGTTAGAAGAGGTTTCTACATCTATGACCATTAATGCAACTGCTTATATTCTTCTTGCTTTTTACGTGGCCCTTGCAAAAAAACAGGGAGCCGATTTAAAAAAGATCTCGGGCACTATACAGAACGATATTTTAAAAGAGTATGCGGCAAGGGGAACCTATATCTATCCCCCCAAATCTTCCATGCGCATCATCACTGACATATTTGAATGGTGCAGTAAAGAAGTACCGAAATGGAACACCATCTCTATTTCCGGCTATCATATTCGCGAAGCAGGAAGCACTGCTGTACAGGAGATCGCTTTCACATTAAGCAATGGAAAGGCATATGTGCAGGCAGCCTTGCAAAAAGGGTTAGACATCAATGTTTTTGGCAAGCGCCTTTCTTTCTTTTTTAATGCGCATAATAATTTGTTTGAAGAGGTTGCCAAGTTTCGTGCAGCCCGCCGCATGTGGGCGCAAATGATGAAAGACCTTGGTGCCACCGATCCAAAAGCTATGATGCTGCGCTTTCATACACAAACCGGTGGAAGTACGCTGGCGGCGCAACAACCGCTTAATAATATTTCAAGGGTCACTATTCAAACCCTGGCTGCAGTTTTGGGCGGCACACAATCACTGCATACAAACGGCTACGATGAGGCCCTGAGTTTACCTACGGAAGAAGCGGCAAGGATCGCTTTACGTACGCAACAGGTTGTTGCCTTTGAAAGCGGAGCACCCGATACGGTTGATCCGTTGGCCGGTTCTTATTATGTGGAAGCCCTGACGAAGGAAGTGGAAGAAAAAGCATGGCAGCTCATTCAAAGGATCAATGCGATGGGCGGCAGCGTATCGGCCATAGAACAAGGCTTTATGCAGGATGAAATTGCCCGTAGCGCTTACGAGTACCAACGCAAAATTGAAAGTGGTGAAAAGATCATTGTTGGCGTTAATAAATTCGGCAGTACGGAAGAAAAGTCAATTCCTGTTTTTAGGGTTGATGACAGCATAAGAGAAGAGCAGGTGAAAAAACTTAATGCACTTAAAAGCAGGAGAGATAGTAACAACGTAAGTACATCTTTGGAAAGAATAAGGCAGGATGCTATTGATGGAAACAATATGATGCCTGCTGTTGTAGAAGCAGTTGAAAATTACTGCACATTAGGTGAGATAGCAGATGTTTTACGGGGCGTATTTGGAGAACATAAATAGGATACTAATGCCTGTAATAAAAAAAGCATCCGCTCAGCGGATGCTTTTTTTATTAACGAAACCAAATTACTTAATCTTACTAAGCGCCTGTGATGTATCAAGGTGCATTTTTAAAACAGGTAACGTTTTAGCAGCAAAAGCTTTTAGCTCTGCATCTGCCCCGCTGGCCGCCTGCTTTTCAAAAAGCTCGATGTCTTTTTTATGGTCTGTGTTCATCATACTGATAAAATGACTGTCGAAGGATTTGCCTTTCATTTTCGCCATGTCTGCCAAATGCTTTTTCTTATCAGCTGGTAAGTCTGCAGGTGGTGTAATACCCCTGCCGGCAGCAATAGCCATTAATTCCGTATTTGCTTTTGTATGGTCATTCACCAACATGGTACCGAAATTTTTTACACGGTCGTTCACACCATTTTGCTGTGCGGTGGTTCCCGATTGTACCTCAAGCATACCGCCTACGGCAGCCTTCATTACAAACAGGGAATCATCTTTACTTAAAGGCAGTTTAGCTGCGGTGGCGGTAGTTGAAGAGTTTGCGTTATTTTCCGTAGCCGTACTATTCATTGCGCCATTGTTACCACTGCTGCTGTCGCTGCTTGTTGTGCTGGTGTTATCAGTAGTGGTGGTAGAAGAAGATCCCGAGTCGCCATTGCAGGCAGTAAAACCTGCCATCAAAATAAGACCGGCAATGGCTGAATTCATTTTTTTCATAATAGTGATTTTACCTGTAATGCTAAAATGTTATGCCACAGCATTATTATTTTTACTTTATATCCAAACCCTTTCCAGCCCTGCAATTTGCAGGTAATTAAAAATGCCTGCTTACTTTTCGAGGAAATTATTCTGCATTATAAAATGGTTTATTTTCAGCTTCAACTCATCTGTATGAAAAAAATGTTTGCTGTTCTTTTTTGCACTTTTCTGATCTCTGTATCCAAAGCGCAAACACCTTCCTTTATTAAAGACAGTATTGATAGCTATGTACTGCAGGGGTTGAAAGACTGGGATCTCCCGGGACTATCTATTGTAATTGTAAAAGATGGGAAAGTAGTTTTGATGAAGGGTTATGGTGTTCGTGATATCACAACAAAAAATCCTGTTGATGAGAATACTTTGTTCATGATTGCCAGCAACACAAAACTCTTCACCGGAACCGCATTGGCTTTACTAGAAACAAGAGGCAAATTGAACCTGGACGATAAGATCACGAAGTACTTTCCTGGTTACCGTTTGTATGATACCGCTACAACAAACCTTGTAACCATTCGCGACCTGCTGACACACCGCATTGGCACAAAAACTTTCCAGGGAGACTTTACATTTTGGAACACCAAACTAAGCCGTGCTGAGATCATCAATAAAATGCGCCTGTTGAAACCATCATTTATTTTCAGGCAGGACTATGGCTATTGCAACAGTTGCTTTTTAACGGCAGGTGAAGTAATACCAAAAGTCACCGGCCGGCAGTGGGAAACATTTGTGCATGACAGCATTATTCAGCCACTGGAAATGAAGAGCACAATGGTGTTATCAACCGGGGTAGAAAAACAGGCAAACGTTTCCGTTCCTTATACTACTTCTTATACGGGTGTTGTAACGCAGGTACCTTACGATAACTGGAATAACCTTGCACCCGCTGCAAGCATAGTAAGTAACGTAACGGATCTTTCGCATTGGTTGCTTATGCAGTTAGACAGTGGCCGTTATAATGGTCAACGAATTTTACCCTGGTCGGCATTGCAAAAAACAAGAGATGTGAACATCATTACCGGCAGCCGTAGATCTTCTTTATATCCTGTGCATTTCAGGGGTTATGGGTTGGGATTATTTGCTTCCGATTATAATGGCCGGCAGATCTATTGGCATACCGGTGGCGCCGGTGGTATGGTAAGCAATGTTTGCTTTGTTCCGGAAGAAAATTTAGGCATCGCTATATTAACCAACAACGATAACCAGAATTTTTTTGAGGCCTTGCGGTACCAGGTATTAGATGCTTATTTAGGTGTGCCTTATGTAAACAGAAGCAGGCAGCAGGTGGAAGGATTTAAAAAAGAATTGCAGCAACAGCTACAGGAAATTGATAGCTGGAAAACAAGGGTAAAAGGCGCTAAGCCAGGTTTACCCCTGCCAGCATACGCCGGTGTTTATACCAATGAACTATATGGCAATATCACTGTCAGCCAGGTTGGTAACAGCCTGCGAATAAATTTTGGTGCAAAGCCTGATCTTTCTGCAACAGTAAGCTACATGGACAATGGTGAATGGCTGATGCAATACAACAACATCGAGTATGGAATTTTCGCGGTAAAGTTTGACATACAAGGAAGCAAAGTAAGGTCCATCACTACCAGGCAGAATGAGTTTGTTGAATACGATCCGTATACATTTATAAAGAAATAAGCATTGCAGGTGCTTACATAAATTTTATAAAACCGCACTGCTTTCCATCGCCGGTTCTTCTGTGTTTATAGCTTCCCTGTACGGAGTAAGAATAGAATAAACGGCTGTATCGGTAAAGCTGCCACGCATGTAATAAGCCTCTTTAAAGTGAGCTTCTTTTACAAAGCCACATTTTTCCAAAAGCATGCCTGAAGCTACATTTCTTGGGTCTATACGCCCTTCAATGGAATGGAGCTTCATCTCCTTAAAACCATAATCAACCACTTTTTTAATGGCTTCATACATGATGCCCTTGCCCTGCAGCGAAGGCGCCAGCATATAACCAATCTCAGCCCGGTAATTCTCTTTCTCTATTCGCCACAGGCCTATAGTACCAATATGTTCAAGCGGCGCCTCCTTCAGGCAAATGCACCAGGTGATGCCTTCGTTTTTTACCAAAGAGTCAACGACAATGCCGATCCACTTTTCCGCATCTTCAACTGTCAATGTCAACGGACGATTGATGTATCTCATCACATCTATATTACCACGCAATGGCTGTATGGCAGGTGCATCGGAGATGGCCAGCTCTCTTAAAAGTAATCGCTCAGTTGTCAGTTCGGGAAAAGGAGAAAAGTTTGGTTCAAGCATAGCCGCCAATTTAAAACATTTGCTGTAAACGGTCTGTAATTGTGATCAGCGCTTTTTAATAACAAAGCCGTTTCTCTTTGAAACGGCTTTACTGATTTCTTTCACCTCCTGTATATCAATCCTCCACGCTGCCGCCCGATGCTTCCTTGCGGCCCTGGTTAGATGACCGGGTTGTATCGCCATGATGGCTTTTTGGCTCATCCGTTCCGTGCTTAATGTCGGAACGTTCCGGGTTAGGTTTTTGAGATGCGTCGTTTTGGTTGGAGTCAATGTCTTCTGCATGGCCTTTGCCTGATGATTTGCTTTTGTTATTGTTGCGGTTTGCACTATTGGGCATATAATAATTTTTAGAAAGAAATAGGGTAAAAATATAATGCCAGCATGGCGACCCTTGTTAGTGTTGACGGAGGTCTTTTGCATTACTTTTTCTTTTGCCCATTTCCATCCTGGAAAGAGAAAGAACAACCCTATGATGTTTATTTTCGCAGGATGATCTCCATTGTTCGATTAACACCTTCCGATGCCCCGCTGCTGTCAAAAATCGGTGGCATTACCCTGATAGAATCGCACGGACACAGTGCGCCGGCAGAAGTGATGCAGGCATACGTAAACAAGAGCTTTAGTGAGGAATCCTGCCTTGCAGAATTGATGGATGAAGACAACATCTTCGATGCCATTTTTTATAACGGCCAGCCCGCAGGGTATTCGAAAATTGTTTTTAATTGCCCGCACCCGGCAGTGGCTTTACAGCCGGTTACAAAAATGGAACGCTTGTATTTACTGAAAGAATTTTACCACCTCAAGCTTGGACAACAATTGATGAAGCAGGCAATTGACCTATCAAAAGCAGGGGGAGAACTTGGCATGTGGCTGAACGTATGGAAGGGCAACGAAAGAGCCATGCGTTTTTATAGCAAGCAAGGTTTTGAAGCCGTTGGGGAAAGTGAGTTTGTATTGACGGCAACACATTCAAATCCAAATTGGGTGATGATGTTGAAATATTAAAGCCTGCCGAAATATGTATATGGAATGGCACCTGCTGCTCATTGGTTATCAATAATAGTTAAAATAAAAGCCGGGGCCAGCAGTGTTGTTATTTCCCAACAAGGCAACGTATAATTACCTGCCTGGGCTGCAAAAAAAAGCAAGCCACCTTGCAAAGTGGCTTGCTGTATCAGACTGAATATATTTAATAGCTAGGCTACCATTTTACTTACCACATCACTATAAACCACCTGGTCTTTTGTACCTATTGCCCCAACCCTTATAAAGTACCTGGTACCGATTACCAGGTTGCTTATGGTGCATTTAGAAGACGAGCAGGTCATACTCATCCAGCTAGCTTCTGCCAGCAGGGGATCGGTAGAATACTGGTGCATGTAGGCTACGGCGCCAGGTACCTTTTTTACACTCACCAGCAGTTCGCCGGGCTGGCTGCTGTTCTCTACTTTCAGGGCGGCCGGTTTGCTAATCACAACTGCTACAGGTAACCCTGCAATTGTATAGGCCGACTCCAGAGCAATAAACCTGTCGCCGCTTGCAGTAAACAGCACATAATAACCAAGCTTGTACAGTAATTCAATCAGGTTTGCCTTGAAAATATTCTTTTGGGCTACCAAAATTCTGTCACCGGACAGAGAGGCGTTCAGTGCCGACTGAAATTCATCGCAGGCACCTTTAAATACCACCATAGTGGGTAAAGGAGTTGAAAACACAGCGGTGCGGGTGCTCACCGACATATGAATAAAATTGGAGCGTTCTAGAAGCTTTGAATCCGATAAACGGGTAAAGTCATAGATAATGCGTAATAAGGGCATTTTTTTGTTTTTAAGATGAAGAAATTGGATTAAGGGTTTTCCCTTTGAGTAATCTGCAGATTTCCCTTAGCAAGGTTTCTAAATATATATTTTATTTACAATGGTAGTTTTGACCTGTTTTTATCGTAGGGTTACGGAAGGCCTTTGCGTACATTATGATGCGCAAAGCAGTGCAGCCGCGTACTTGCCGTAACCGCGTGGCACGCAGAGGCCTCTGCGTGCCATACATAGGGCTTTGCGTAAGACGAGAAGGCTTCTGCGTGCCATACATAGGCCCTCGCGTCTGATACAATGTCCTCCGCGTCTCACGCAAAGGCATCCGCGTCTGATACATGGAGCCTTGCGTCTGACGCAGAGACCTTCGCACCGGATGCAAAGGCCTCTGCGTATGATGCAAAGACCATAACATGCGGTGTAAAGAGCCTTGTAAGATTGTTTTGATGAATGGCGAGAGAGCAGGAGAGGGCTGCATTCTTTAGTTTACCGGGTACTTTATGTAAAAGCCGGTGAGAAAGTCAACTGCCACTTTTAGTATTGTTAGCGAATGTCGTGCGAAGGGCGGTGTTGATTACCAGGGTCACTGCGCACCTTATAATTCCTCTCAACTTAATTTTACGTTATGGCAGATGTGCATGATAAGAAGACGAGGAGTTATAACATGAGCCGCATTAAAGGCAAGAACACAAAGCCTGAAATGTTGGTTAGAAGGTTTCTGCATGGGAATGAGTTAATATGACCTTCGTTTGAAAATTCTAAA
>JAQBNG010000112.1 GCA_028288675.1 Flavisolibacter sp.
GATTTCAAGTTTTATAAGTATAATTTACTATAACTTTACTACAGTTCTTCAACCAGTGTGCGATGCGTGAAAGCTGTTTTTTGAAAGTTTCTAACTCATTGATTTATAAATAATTGCGGGCAGTCAAATTTCCGGCTGTCTTCCCGACTTTAAAGTCCTTGGTAAACAACGTTTTATCAGGGGCTTTTTCTTTTACAAAATCGTTCACCCGGTTATTTAATACCCCAAATTTACCCCCGTTTACCCCCCAAAATGATTGTCTAAGCCAAGTATTTGCAATGTATTTTCCAACAAAGGCGCCTTAGTTGTCATATTTATAACCGAGTGTATCAGGAATAATCCTCGCCCTGTTGTAAGTCTCTGCAAAAAAAGCCTGGCCTTGTTCTCAATTTAAAATAAATGTGACTGTATCTGAAAAGTCCAACTACAGAATGCCCATTCAGAATTAGGCTCGATAGAATAGTTGGAAGGGAATATTCCTTATCAAAATACGCGACAAGATGGTTATAGCTCTGGACCAGTGAAACAATATAAATCCAATAATTAAGGATTGTATGGATATGGCAGGCAATGTTTAGGAGTGGTGTAGTCATTGGTATGAGAGTAGTAAAATCTTTGATGGTTTTGTATTGTTCATCACTAAAAAAGCCCATAGCCTCAAAAGCTGTAACTAAAGGCCTTTTACCTTTTTCAGCCCCTTTGCAAAATCTAAGAGTGAAACTTTGAAACAATGATCATTGGAAAATAACTATTGTACTACTGATTATTATCTCTGACGATAACTCGTGCACGGTACTAGCGCTGGTTCGAACTTTTTAGTGCATGGTTTAAAGTTCCCAATACTCGTAAAAGATGTCGTTGCTGATATTCACTACTTACTTTACTATCGTCATTAGGTTATAATTCTCATTTGAGACGCGGAAAGAATCTTTCACATTCTGCGTGTCTGCATTAAAACCATTACCAGGTTGTAAGCAGGCCCATTATTCCTAACGCTAAAACCGAAAACCTTATCACCAGCAAGGAAAGGGTAGATGAAGAAATTTTGGTTTGCTAAATCATTTATTGTCTTAAGCACTTGTCCGCTTGCATAATCAAATGCCTTAACCACACGTTTGCCTCTCCACATTTCTATGTACAATTTCTTATCATAAAAATAGGAATGATACAGTGATGGGAGCGGTGAAGTCCATCCTGGGTCTAAAGATCCATTACGACATCAAAGGCAAAAATTTTGTTTGGATAACTGTCCGCTAATGCATATAAAAATTTATCGTCCGCTGTAAAAGGTGTCAAGGGAGAAGAAGTGAGCTCCCAAGTCATAATCATCCTATTACTTCTTTTTTGTAGAAAAGTTTGGAGAAATGAAAATCTGCCCTATCTTCGTAGTGTACTAGACAAGTAGTACACTCAATCACTGTCTATGATTAGTATTAAAAACTTATCGTTTGCTTACAAAAAAAAGCCTGTT
The DNA here is from genome assembly GCA_028288675.1 of Flavisolibacter sp. GTDB lineage: Bacteria > Bacteroidota > Bacteroidia > Chitinophagales > Chitinophagaceae > Flavisolibacter. The sequence goes on from JAQBNG010000112.1 coordinate 1,472, forward strand.
TTCGATGGGTTGAATCTTCAGTTTAAAGCAGGGCATGTGTACGGACTGCTGGGTAAGAACGGCACTGGCAAGTCAAGCCTCTTGCGCAATATAGCAGGGCTGCTCTATCCACAAAATGGCAGTATCACCGTAAACGGTTTTACGCCTTTTGAACGGCTTCCCGTTTTCCTGGAAGATGTTTTTATGGTGCCGGAAGAGTTTTACCTGCCCGATATTTCGGTACCTGACTTTATAAAGCACTATGCTCCTTTTTATCCCCGCTTCAATAGTGAAAAATTCAGGAACTACATAGCTGTTTTTGAGATTCCTGCCGACAGTACGTTGCAAAACATGAGCTACGGGCAGAAAAAGAAAGTGCTGATTTCTTTTGCCCTGGCAACAAATGCCAGGATTTTGCTGATGGATGAGCCAACCAATGGACTGGACATCATGAGTAAAAGCCAGTTCAGAAAAATACTGGCCGAAGCGCTGGATGAAGAACAGTGCATCATTATCAGTACGCACCAGGTAAAAGACCTTGAGAATTTAATTGACCGTATTACTATCATTGACGAAGGCAAAATTCTGTTTGATGAAAACGTAGAAACGATCACAAAGAAGTTGTCATTTCGGTTTGCTTATGATGCCGAAGATGTGGCGGCTGCTATCTACAGCGAATCATCTTTGATAGGTAACGTAATTGTAGCGCCTAACATTGATGGGGATGAGGGCAAACTAGACCTGGAATTGCTTTATAAAGCCATCATTACAAATAGTGAGAAAATCACCAAACTATTCCAACAGTAAACCTCTTTTATGAACCAATTTTTCAGTCTCAAACGTTTTACTTTATTGGTATTGAAGCACTGGGCAGACAATAAAAAACGCTACGGTTTGTCGGTGCTCGCGTTCATCGGTTTGTTGATCACCTGGTTCGTGTTTACGATGCTTACAGGATTTGATAATATACCAATGGGAAAAGCTGTACAACAGATAACTTTTTTCCTTTCGCTTTTTGCTGTGGGTACATTTTATGCCAGCCAGTATTTCCGCGATCTTGGTTCCCGGTCAAAAGGGATCAATTTTCTTTTAGTTCCAGCTTCAGCATTCGAAAAGCTTTTGTGCAGCCTGCTGTACTCCGTGGTCCTGTTCTTTATTGTGTTTACCACAGCTTTTTATTTAATAGATGTTTTGATGGTTGCTATTGCAAACAGTTTACCGGGCACGGAAAAATTAGCGGGGAAACCGAATGTGATTAACGTTTTTAAAGTGATAATTCTCCGGTTTAACAGTGACTCGACAATCAACTTTTTGCTTTTCTTCTTTTCAGTGCAGTCTGCCTTCCTGCTTGGTTCTGTTTATTTTGAAAAATACAGTTTCATCAAAACAATCATTTGTGGTTTTGTTGCCGGCTTTATCCTTTTCTGTATGATGTATTTTTTTTACGAGCACCTTTTGCCCAACGGAGGGTTTCATAAAGGATTTCTTACTTCTTTCCGTGTGCATGTTGATGGTGTCAATGATCATCTTGTACAAGTACCCCGCTGGATAGGGGAGGTATTTCGCTTCCTCATTATGTATGGCATCGCTCCTTTTTTATGGATAGTGACCTATTTCCGTTTGAAAGAAAAACAAGTATAGGCGTTTAAAAATATTACTATGCAATTCAGAGAATCAATAGCCATATACCTGCAAATAGCCGATTACATCTGCGAACGCATTCTGCTAAAGGAGTGGAAAACAGGCGAACGTATTCCTGCAGTACGGGAGCTGGCCGTACAAGTGGAAGTCAATCCAAATACTGTGATGCGTACGTTTGAATTTTTACAGGGACAAAACATTATCTACAACCAAAGAGGTATCGGATATTTTGTAGGCCCCGATGCAATTAAAAATGCCACACAGTATCGCAAAACAGAATTCATTGAGAAAGAACTGCCTAACATCTTCCGCAATATCTACATGTTGGATATGGACATAGATGAATTAAGGCCACGTTACGAAAAATTCAAAAAACAAAACTTCAGTTAACCTTATCAAGCTTCGTTATGAAAAAGAGCAACAAATTATTATTGGGAGGTTTTCTTACAGGGCTTTTACTTATAACTGCTATTCATGTCACCTTGTATGCAAAATATAAGGCCGGCGACTATACCGTTTATAACGCAGAAGGAGACCTGGCGTCTCAATCGATGCAAACATTTCCGAATATACTTTTTGTATCAGTGCGCAATGTACCCGATGCAACTGTAAAATTCAGCGATGTGGCAGGAGTGGAAAAAGTTGAAAACCCTGGAGTAGTGTATGTCCGGCGAGGCGACACTTTGCTAATTACAGGTACGGACAGTACGAATAATCATGACTTTGATTACCGGGTAGCATTGAACCTTCCTCACAATGCAACACTGTCCGTGTTTAATTCTTTTCTTTCTTTCAAAACAGGCAAAAAAACAGCAGAAAGCAATCCAATTATCTACCTGCAGAAGTCCCAGGCTATTTTTTCAGGTGCTGAAACTCCAGTTCAATTTGGACATTTAAAAGTTTTTGCGTCAGGCAGTTCCACTGCAACGTTCCGGGGCAATACCCAGATCAACAATCTTGAAGTGCAGCTTTCTCATTCTTCTATTGAATATACTGATGGCAATTTTGATCAACTGTCCATTGTGACAGATTCTGTATCCCGCATCTCTCTTCAATCAAAACATTTATTAAAAGCAAACATTAAAACCATAGCCTCCCAATAACGCAATCATCGTAAACAACAGCGTAACGTTTCCCTTGCCCGGAGCGACTGGCCGTCCCATGCTACAAATCACTAAAATTCTCAGCTAACAATAATTCATCTACAAAATTTATTTTATGAAGATCTCTGTCTTACTAGCATCCCTTGTTCTCTTTCTCTCAAGTGCAATTGCACAAAATGGGGGAAAAATTTCGGGAAGCATATTGCAAAATGGGAAAGCTGCCGGAGGTGCAAGTGTTAGTTTGCTTCGTGCCAGGGACTCGGCAACAGTTAAAATAGCAGCAGCAAATAGCGAAGGCCTTTATTCTTTTGAAAACATACCCGACGGAAAATATGTCGTTTCTGTAACTGCAGTTGGCCATCGAAAAAGCTTTTCAAAAATCATTGACGTAACTGCGCAGCAACAGGTAGTACAATTGCCCGCTATTAATCTTGTACCTGTTAGTAAAGACATGGCTGGGGTTACAGTCACGGCAAGTCGTCCATTGGTGGAGCAACGCATAGACAGGACAATTGTAAACGTTGATGCGTCAATAACAAATGTTGGTACATCAGCCTTGGAAGTGCTGGAAAAATCACCCGGTGTTTCTGTTGACAGGGATGGCAATATTAGTTTGAAAGGAAAGGAAGGTGTGTTGGTTATGGTTGATGGGCGACCAACACAATTAGGAGGGGCAGACCTTGCTAACCTTTTGCGTAACATGAGTTCCAACCAACTCGATCAAATAGAAATAATGACAAACCCACCTGCCCGCTACGATGCGGCAGGCACTTCGGGTATTATCAATATAAAAACAAAGAAAACAATTTCTGCGGGGTACAATGGCTCGGCAACTTTGACTTATTCGCAGGGACGATATGCTAAGACTGCTGAAGGTTTCAACTTTAATTACCGGGAAGGCAAAGTGAACGTGTTCTCAACGTTGAGTCACAACTACATGAAGCAATACGGAACCATAAATATTGATAGAAACATCTTCGACAATACTACAAATACAATAGACAAAGTTTTCAACCAGGAAGCTAATAGACTTGCAGAAGGCAATGCATATAATGCAAAAGTTGGACTGGATTTTTTTGCAACGAAGAATACAACATTTGGTGCTGCACTAACCATAAATTCAAGACACGTTTTAGCGAAGAACCCTAACATCACAAGAATTTCAAATTCTTCTAAAGATTTGGAAAGTGTGACAAAAGCGATGGTTGATAATAAGAACGACTGGAATGGGTTGGGCACTAACTTAAACTTTCGCACAGTGCTGGATAAAAAGGGTAAAGAGCTTACATCGGATATTGACTTTCTGAAATATGGTTCACAAAACGACCAATTCATGGTTAATTCTTATACCGATGCAATTGGAAGTCCATATAGAAAAGCAGATACATTAATGGGTGATCTACCCCAGAACATAAAAGTATATACTGCAAGAGTAGACTACCTGCAGCCGATGAATAAGGGTGCAAAATTTGAAGCCGGTATTAAAACTGGTATTGTTAGGACTGATAATAATGCTGCGTACGATAGTATTCAAAATGGAAGAATCATTCATGACTTTAACCGCAGCAACCATTTCGTTTATGAAGAAAATATTAACGCAGCGTATGTTAACCTTAGTGCACCATTATCAAAAAAAATAACCGCGCAGTTTGGCTTGCGTTTAGAAAATACAAATGCAAAAGGAGTTCAAAAAACCACGGGGGAAGATTTTGACAGGCATTACACACAGCTCTTTCCTACAGCTTTCTTCCAATACAAGGCAAATGATAAAAACAACTTTGGGGCAAACCTTGGCAGACGTGTTCGTCGCCCGTCGTACGAAAGCTTAAATCCGTTTATAAGGTTCATCGACAGGTACATGTACCAAAAAGGAAATCCGGCCCTTAAGCCTTCTGTAAGCACTAATCTCGAAATATCTCATACATGGAAAAACCAAATAACAACAACACTAAATTATTCACGTACTAAAGATGTTGTTGACGGAATCATTGAACAGAAAGGACAGGAAACATATACAATACCTGCAAACATTTCTTCTCTTACGCAATTCGGACTTTCAATAAATGCTAACACACCTATTACTAAATGGTGGACAAGCAGCATCAACATAAATGCGTTTAATAATAACTACAAGGGTGTGGTAAGCAGTGCTCCTATTGACCTTGCTGCGACAAGTTTTGTTGTTACAGGAACGCAGCAGTTCAAAGTAACTAAAACACTCACTGCAGAACTAAATGGCAGGTTTAGAAACGGCTGGTATGAAGGTGTAATGAGAGCAAAATCTATTGCATTTATGGGCATCGGAGTTAGCCAGCAGGTGTTGAAAAATGCGGGTACCATTCGTTTCACCGTACGTGATATTTTTCACAGCCAGGTATTCAGGGGCAGAAGCCAATATGGTAATGTAGATTTCGAAATCGAACAGGTAAACGAAACACGTATTGCATCAATTGGCTTCTCTTACCGCTTCGCTAAAGGAAAAAAGATTGCACCGGTAAAAAGAACGGCAGGCAGCGCAACTGAAGAACAGGATCGTATCGGGCAATAATAACATTACATCTTCATTTCAATGGACAACTATTTTTAAGTAGTTGTCCATTGAACAAATTTCATTTTCTGCTTATGTCTTTTGCAATTGAAACAAGGGATCTGAATTATTCTTACACCAAGGATAGAAGATCAGTCAACAACCTTTCGCTGCAGGTTCCTACAGGTAGTATCTATGGATTCCTCGGACCAAATGGCGCTGGAAAAACCACCACAATCCGGCTATTAACAGGCATGTTGCTATCTGACAAGGACAATGTTTTTATTCAAGGCAAGTCCCTGCAAAGAAATTTACCGCAGATTTTTAATTCGATGGGGACGCTGATCGAAATGCCATCGCTTTACCTCCATCTAACCGGTAAAGAAAATCTTCGCCTCATAGCAACGATGAGAGGAATTCACCGTAATAGAATTGATGATGCTTTACAAACTGCGGGACTTGCGGGAGCTGCGAATAAAAAAACAAAACAATATTCTTTAGGTATGAAGCAAAGGCTGGGCATTGCAATGGCTATGCTCTCTGATCCTGAATTACTGATACTTGATGAACCTGCAAACGGACTTGATCCAACCGGTATTATCGAGGTAAGGCAATTACTGGTAAAATTGAATAAAGAACAAGGGAAGACCATTTTTGTTTCCAGTCATTTATTAGGTGAAGTTGAAAAAACCTGTACGCATATTGGTATCATCCATCATGGAATTATGCGCTATAATGGAACATTGGAACAAATGAAAGCTTCTGCATATGACGCCGCCGATGTGATCTTAAAAGTGCAGGAAGCAGAACATTGGTTGCCGCAAATCACATCACAATATCCGTTAGCAAAAGTGCAGGGCCGCGATGAAATAACCCTACCTGCAACTTCACGTGAAGAAGTAACACATATCAACCAACAATTAGTAAGAATGAACATTCCGGTTGCAGGCATCCAACTGCGCGGCGGATTGGAAGAATGGTTCATGCATATTATTGACCAGGAAAAAGACAAGCAAATACTATGAAGAATTTTTTAGCAACACATAATAAAGCGCTGAAGGCTGAATGGCTAAAACTGCATCATTCAGGTATGCTTTGGTTTTGCCTCGCGGCGGCGGCTTTCATCCCTGCTTTTCACACGTTAGTAAGCTTTTTTGAGTCGGTAGGAGACCTCAGCCCTGAGAGCGGGAACAAGATGATACAAATGGATTTCCAGATTTTCACCAATTTCTTTTTCCCGGTTTTCGTGGTGATTGTGGTGGTTCGGTTAGTTTACATGGAACACCGGTTTGATACATGGAAACTGGTAGAAACACAACCCGTATCGAAGGCAGCTATCTATTTTTCAAAGTGGGAGATCGCGGCATTTATTTCTTTTTGTTGCCTGCTAACGTTGCTGGTGGTGGCATTTTTAGGAGGATTAATTTTGCAATTTGGGAGACCCGCATTAGGCTTTGATCAAAGCAATATCAATTGGGGTCACGCCCTGCAGGCACTCACACGATTTTGGATTGCCAGCCTCTGCATAATTTCAGTTCAGTATTGTTTAACTGTATTGCTTAAAAGCTTTGCATTGCCTATGAGCATTGGCCTGGTTGCAATTTTTGCCGGCTCTTTTGCACAGGCACTGGGATATATGAATTGGTGGCCATATTCTGCTACACAAATTACATCGGACACGTACGGGGGTGCACCTAATGGTGAGTTTTTACTTTCACACGAAAAGATCAGCCTGATATCTTCTTTGTTATTTATTTGGCTGGGTTACCAACTTTACAGGCGCAAATCTTTCAGGAAAGCATTCCTCTCACCAATAAAAAATATGGTAGTTGCAGTTGCAGTTATCGCAGTATTTGCGTTGGCAATTTCAGCCGTAAATAAACCTACAGTGCTCAATAGATATAGCGCAACTGTTGTAGCCGGGGAAATTAAATCAGCAACTCCCATTGCACAAGTGTTGTTGCTACGTTCTCCAATGATGGATACGGTAATGACTATCCCTGTGGTTAACGATCATTTTCATTTAAAAACTGACAAGCAAATTGCAACCGGCATTTATTATCTAAAAGCAGGTTCGCAGGCAAGACGTTTGTTCATGGGAAATAAGGACAGCGTTTATGTTGATATTTCTTTTAGCGAAGGGGAGCCGAAAATACAAGTGTCGGGAACAAGAGTGGCAGAAAATGATTACCTGGTAAATGGTAAGCGAACTGACATTGAAATTCTGGGTCAATATGCTAATAATGTGCCACCATCAAATTTCGCAGATGACCTTATGGAATATTATAATGATGGTATTCGGGCATTGGAGACTTTCAAGACCAGCGATCGCATTAAACCGGCTGACGACTTTATAGAGCTTAGAAAAAAATTATTTGCAACACAGGTATTGGCGCTTGCTGATGGTGTTTACCCAAAGATCTTTGCAGCTTACTTTCCTAACCAGGAGTTGCAATTCCCGGAATCGATTAACGAATTGCGTGCAGGTGTTTCTCTCAATAGTCCCGAACTGATTTCTTTCCCCGAATATCGTAGATATGTAACATCAGCACTGCGCGAAAAAGCGGGTATAAATGACAGTCTATATTTTGGAATGCTGAATGATTCATTGCAGGATCCATACACCCGTGATGTGATCATTTATGAAGCAGCATCAACATCAATTGTAAGATTAAAAGACAGCATCCGTCGGAATACGCTCATTGCCGGTATTCTTCTTAACACGAAAACAGGAATCGTAAATACTAAACTTACCGAAGCGAATCAGCGTGCTAATATTTTACATGGTGGCAAACCTGCACATGATTTTATCGCAGAGGCATTAAACGGAAAGCAAAAGAGGCGATTTGATTTCGTGGGGAAATATTTAGTAGTGGAGTTCAGGGATGCCGGTTGTGCGCCATGCAAAAAGGAAAGCCCGTTTTTTGAAAGTCTTGCAGACCGACTCACTTCACCAAAACTTGCGTTTGTCTCTTTATCACTTGATGAGGATAAGAAAGTTTGGCAAACAGAAGCCAATCTTAAAAAGAAAACGAAAGTGTTGCAGCTTCTATCGAAGGATGATAAAGGCAGGATATCGGAAGCTTACGGGTTAGGAATAAGTCCAAGGTTTGTGCTGATTGATCCAAAGGGCAATATTATCAATCCGCACCTTCCTTCTCCATCTGAGCCAGAGTTTGAAATGATCCTGCAGAAGGAAATCCCTTCGCAAGGGTTCAGCGATGATTGAGTTTTGTTAAACCTAAAGTAGAGTTTAAGGCAGCAATTATCGGCAACACCGCTCATCATTGTTCTTACTCCTTTGCTTAAAATAAAAGCCTTAAACATTACATTAATGGATAACCCATATATCATTAAAACTACTGGCCTTTCTTATCATTATTCAAAGGGTGCACAAACATTGTTCGACATTAACGTGAATGTGGGAAGAGGAAGTATCTATGGTTTTCTTGGACCAAATGGTTCGGGTAAAACAACGACTTTAAGCTTGCTGCTTGGCTTGCTAAATAACCGGCAGGGCGATATTGAAATTTTCGGTCAGCACCTGCATTCAAACAGGGTTGAGATTTTGAAAAAGATAGGATCGCTAATTGAAACACCTTCTTTGTATGGCCATCTTACCGCAAAAGAAAATCTTGAAGTGTACCGTTCTGTTTATAATGCACCAAAGGCAAGAATAGATGATGTTTTGAAAGTTGTTGGCCTTGAGGATTCAGGTAAAAAGACCGTCAAAAAGTTTTCATTGGGAATGAAACAACGCCTGGCCATTGCCCTTGCACTTTTACCAAATCCAGAATTATTGATACTTGATGAACCTTCCAACGGATTAGATCCCGCTGGGATCATTGAGCTTCGCGAATTGATTAAAAAATTGAACAAGACATACGGTATGACAATACTGATATCAAGTCATTTGCTGGGGGAGGTAGAGAAGATGGTAAGTCATGTCGGCATTATTTTCAAGGGGAAAATGTTATTCCAGGGCACACTTTCTGAGCTTCATTTATATCAACAAAAAGGATCAAGGCTATTTATAAAAACATCAGATAATGAAACTGCGTATGGTCTCTTGCAGGAGCATCATCCTGAACTAGCCGGAGATACAGTCTCAGTTGCATTCAATGATATCAACCAGGTAGCTGCTATCAACAGAACGCTTACCGAACATGATCTGGATGTTTACCTGCTTCATCCAAAGGCAAACGACCTGGAACAATTATTCATTGACCTTACATCAGCCCAATCATGAATCTATATATTTCGCTTCGCTCAGAAATAGTAAAAACAAAGAGAACAGCAGCATTTTATTTTACTCTCATAGGCGCGGCTGTTGTACCATTTATGTTCCTGTGTAACGTATTAACAGATGGCCTTCCGGATGAGGACAAAAGCAGCAAAGACCCGCTCAATGCAATGTTTAAGCTTGCATCGGAAACAACGGGACTGGGAATTTTACCCTTATTTGTTGTACTCCTGTGCACACTGCTGCCACAAGTAGAGTACAGGAATAATACGTGGAAACAGGTATTGACATCACCACAAACAAAGGCAAATGTGTTCCTGGCCAAGTTCCTGAATATTCATTTGCTTATCCTTTTGTTTTTGGTTGCAAACCATTTGTTTATGTGGCTTGTTGTAATTGCCACTCATTATATTATTCCGGACTTAAACCTCTTGAATCAGCCTCTTAATATTTACACGGTATGGGTAAACTGTGCTAATTCATATATTACTATTCTTGCTATTTGCGCTATACAGTTCTGGGTAGGGTTAAGGATTAAAAATTTCCTTGTTCCTATAGCCATTGGGTTGGCATTATGGCTAACAGGTACTTTAATGGTATTAGAATACCACTCAAGTTTTGCAAATTACTTTCCCTACAGTTTCCAGGTTTTCAGTTTCTCTCCGCAACATAAATCCTGGCTCAACCAGGTTGCATGGACTTCGTTCGGATATGCCATCTTGTTTCTTTTCATTGGCTTTTTAGATTTTAGAAGAAGAAGGATAAACGCATAACCCATCTTCTATCAATGTGTCGAAGAAGGTTATGCATACGCAATGTCAGCCGCTTATTATTTGTTATGGAACGATACACGACCTCGGACCAACTTTGTAACGTTTTCAACTATTTAAAGACATGAGAACTCATCAAGAAATAATTGGTAGTCTATACACCTTAAAATACATGCTATAAATGAAGCAGCGTCGCGGAAGAAATCCTTGAGATAATGCATTAACCGCATCGGCTAAAGGAGAAGCGATGCTTTGGCTAAATAGTACACATTAATCGCTGCCGGCATTATTGTCTTAGCCATACCCTATCTTTCATTATGCCCCATCTTTATTGCCAATATAAGGCTGATTGAGTTCTTCGGCATTATTGCACTTTTAATTGTATTTGAATTCCTAAATTTAGTACTTCATCCACTCCTTGAACGAATCACAAATCATTCACCCGTTTTATTATTACTGACTTTGGTTGGCATTACTGATATGTTGGTGTCCTTACATCTTTATAAAAAATGGGCTGCCACCAGGCTGGTACAAAGGAACAATGCTATAGGATTAGCTGCGGCGAAAAGATGATAGAAGCACTGAAGCAGCGCCTGACCGTGAAGCTGCCAAACAACCTTGCAGTGATAATTTTGAACAAGACTAAGTAAACACATACTGCCTTTTATAATATGAAAAAGAATTACAAAACGGGCGTCATTGAATGGAAGCATATCTTGAATGCAAAGCACCTGCTGCAGCTTGTAGTGGGCACTCTGCTAGCTGTTATCGCCATGAAGGGCTTCATGATACCCAACCGGTTTCTCGACGGCGGCGTTACGGGGATATCCATTTTATTTCACGAGATCTTTCACTTTAAAATAAGCCTGCTGGTGGTGGTTCTTAACCTTCCATTTATCTACCTTGGTTATAAACGCATCGGCAAAACCTTTGCCGTGCAAACAAGTATTGCTGTGGCACTGTTAGCACTTGGGTTGATATTTTTCAACATTGGCCCTATCACCAGCGACCGGTTGCTGATTGCCATCTTCGGCGGCATACTCATTGGCTCCGGCATTGGCCTCGTTATACGGGCTGGCGGCGTTATTGACGGCGCTGAAGTAATTGCTGTTTTTACCAAAAGGCGCACCGGCTTTTCCAACAGCGAAATCATTATGGCTATTAACACGGTCATCTTCGCCATAGCGGCTATTAAGTTTGGAATTGAGACTGCCATGTACTCTGTTATCACGTATTTTACCGCCACAAGAGCTACGGATTATGTGGTGGACGGCATTGAAGAATTTACTGCTATGAATATCATTTCTTCCCATCCCGAGGAAGTAAAGAGTTTGCTGGTAAACGATCTTGGTAAAGGCATTACCGTTTATAAGGGCGAACGTGGTTACCTGCCCGGAAGCTTCGACATCAAAGCCGATTGCGAGATTATTGTCACCATTATTACCCGCCTGGAAATAAAACAAATTGAGGAAGCGCTGGCCATCATTGACCCTACAGCCTTTGTTTACATACAAACTATTAAAGAAGCTAGTGGTGGAGTGTTGAAACCAAAGTCGCATGTGAAATAACATTGTGTAATAAAGCATTTGATAGCCTCGGTTGATGAACATAAGATGAAAGCAAAATCAATCAAAGGAGGGTTCCCAGGAGAAATATCCAGTAACTAAAGATGTTGATACTGTTTTATTTCCATAGGCGATAATGGCACTGTATTTTAAGCCTACGCTTGATAAAATTCCAACCCTTTTTTTACCACTAAATCCACCGGGTGGGAACAGGCCTGGGTTTATCGTTAAGTTATGATATTGTAAATACACATGGCAGTGAGTTGCCCGTAGACACAAACGAAAGTGAATGGACAAATGTTTTTGTCACTATTCCAATCAACAACATGGCTCATAATTAGTGCTGAGATAAGTTATAGTAAATTACGCTAACAGAATTCAATAATATGACGTCGAAAACGGTAAAGCCTCTTGCATCTAAAGTGAAAGCGGGGAAGCTTCCATATGTACACGACCCCAGGACCTTTCATCTGTCACAGTATTTATCGCAGGAGCCGGTAGTAAAAATTCCCCAGGAATATAATTGGGGAAGAATAATTCACCCTGGTACATGGAGTTCTTTCGGCAACTTAAAAATGAACAATTGCACCTGTGCGGCCGCCGGACATTTAATAATGAGTTGGACGGGCAATATTGGCCGGCTTCATAAACCAACAACAAAAGCTATTGTAAAGGCATATACAGATATAACAGGCTTTAATGCTGAAACTGATGGAATTGGTGAGCCTGTTGAAGCTATAAAAACACTGAAATATTGGCGCAAATATGGAATTGATGAACGTAAGATCACAGCCTTCGCGAAACTGGATTTTAGGAATCATCAGCAACTAAAACAAACTATCTATTTATATGGTGGTTGCTATATTGGGCTAAATCTCCCTAAATCCGCTGAAGAACAATATAACAAATCTAAAAAATGGACGGTACCCCGTAGCGGCACAAATGGTGATGGAGAGCCTGGCTCCTGGTTGGGACATGCTTTGACGATTACGGGTTATAGCAAGAACGAATTAACCGCCATTACATGGGGCAAGGAAATTACCATGTCATTAGATTTTTGGGAAACTTATGTAGATGAATCCTATGCCATATTCAGTGAAGATTTTGTACGGGATAACCGGACCCCTACTAAGATCAGCGTAGATATATTGAGAAATGATATTGAGACTCTGCAAAATAAAAAAGCGGAATTACAAACCTGATAGAAAGGCGAACTGAATTACAAAAATTGAAGAACGGCTTTATGGTAAGTTATCCCGCTTTGTCCTTTACGAAAGACTTCCCTGGTTAGGAACCCCACCCAACTTAAGGGGTTTAGCAGAAGATGTGTTGCGGGCAGAAACCTTTTTAGATGTAACTGCTTTTTCTTTTTTAGCGACCGGTTTTGACTTACTCATGGCGATTTTTTTGTTTTTATAAATATGAGGATCAGGTTAAAAATTATAAGATCTGCGATCTGCTTTTCGAAAGCAATTTAATAAAATTATTAAAACCAAATTTTTTTTAATATTTATGTTTCAATAATCGTGAATGGTTTATGCATAAATTAATAGTTTGATGCTTATTGGCAGGATACTCATCACTATAACAACCCTATAAAAAAGATAATTAATTTTCTAAAAATAGTAACCGAACAACTACTTAACAATTATGGAGGCGCAACATAATAGCATGATGAAAAAAAGAGGAGATGGCAAGGACCTTGCGTCAACTTCTTTTGCCATAATGTTACACGTTATAGTGGTGCTACTTTTTATGATGGCATGTTCGCCCAACAAAAAACAGAATCCTTTTGTTGAGGTGGGAGCGAAAGAGTCTGCAGTACCAACGATAACTCTGCTCTCTCAACTTTCCGAAAAAGATAGGCCCCATGTGATATTGCTGGATACGGTTCCAAAGCCTACGGTTATAAACGTGCCTGCCAGAGATAGAACTATCCGGAGCGGCGTAGAAAGCAACAGTGAAAAAAATATTCAAAAACAGTTAGCTGAAAAGGAGACCACGACTATCGGAGTGGTTAATGCTGAGGGAAGAGGTTTTTTTACAACGTTTACCACCGATGACGGACTTAGCCTTGACCAGGTATATTGTAGCTATAAAGACGAATGGGGGAATCTTTGGTTTGGTACCAATGGTGGTGGCGTAAGCAAATATGACGGGAAAAATTTCACTACCTATACAACTGCGCATGGCTTGGCCAGCAATGTGATCTGGTGTATAACACAGGACCATGACGGCAATCTTTGGTTTGGTACTGATGGTAGCGGCGTAAGTAAATATGATGGCGAATCCTTTACAAACTATACAACAGCACAAGGCCTGCCAGACAATGTTATTTTCAGTATTGTGGAAGATCAAAAAAATAACCTATGGTTTGGCACCTTAAAAGGCGGCGTAAGTAAATGGAATGGAAAAACCTTCATCAACTATTCTACAAAAGACGGACTAACCAATAATGCTGTAAAAACTATTCTTGAGGATAGCAAACGCAATTTGTGGTTTGGCACAATCGGAGGTGGAGTAAGTAAATGGAATGGAGAAACCTTCACCAACTATACCACAAAAGAAGGGCTTTCGGGAAAGAAAATTTGGAGCGTTGCGGAGGATAATTCGGGCAATTTGTGGTTTGGTACAGAAGGAAAGGGTCTGAGTAAATATGATGGGAAAGTATTTACAAATTACCCTGTGTTTAGTGAGCCTGCTAATGATGGCGTTTTATGCATAGCAAAAGATAAGCAGGGTGTCCTTTGGCTTGGAACGCAAAAGAGCGGAGTGATAAAATATGATGGCAGAACCTTTCTAAAATATTCAACCGCTAACGGCCTTGCAAATAACCAAATAAGAGCTGTTACCGAGGATGAAAAAGGGAATCTTTGGTTTGGTAGTTTTGGAAGCGGCATTTGCAAATTTGCCGGTAATGGTTTTACAAATTTTACCACCGAACACGGTTTATCAAGCAATGTAATATTCAGTATTGAAGAAGGCAAAGAAGGCAACCTTTGGCTGGGTACTTCAGGCGGTGGCGTATGTCGGTATGATGGGAAGCAATTTGCAAATTTTACAAAAGCCTACGGTCTTGCCCATAACGAAATTTATTGCGTTCTAAAAGATAGTGCAGGTAACCTTTGGTTTGGTACAGCGGGTGGTGGGGTAACTAAATACAACGGAAAAAGTTTCACTAATTACACTACGTTGCAGGGGCTTGCCAATAATGTTGTCTTTAGCATTGCTGAGGATAAAAAAGGAAATCTTTGGTTTGGTACATCCGGGGGAGGCGTTAGTAAATATGATGGTAAAAGCTTTACTAATTATACGCCGTTACAAGGGCTTGCAGGCAATGTTGTTTTCAGCATTAAAGAAGATAAGGATGCTAACCTCTGGTTTGGAACCTTAGGCGGCGGTGTAAGTAAATTCGATGGCACCGGCTTTACTAACTACACAGTTGAGCAAGGCCTTTCCGATAACGTAGTTTGGGCAGTTACAGAAGATAAGCAAGGAAATCTCTGGTTTGGCACACAGCACGGATTAAGCCTGCTGCCAAAAGAAAATATTACCCAGGTTTCAGCAGCTGATAAAGCTAAAAATGTTCGTCAGCATTTGTTCACATCTTTCACTACAGAAGATGGTTTGCCCAACAATTTTATAACACAGGTTATTCGGGGAGACGGGGAAAAGCTATATGTAGGAACCAATCTTGGAATGTGCGAACTGTTGCCAGCAAAGGGCGGGCAACCATCAGTAAAGGGCTGGTCCGTAGGTATGGTATTTAATACGCAGCACGGCTATCCCGTAAAAGATGTGAATGCGGGTTTGAATGCAATGTTCAAAGACAGTAAAGGCATCATCTGGATAGGCACAGGTTCCGACAAAACAGGACTTGTCCGGTTTGAGCCTGATGCTATGATCAATAACAGCAGCGCACCTCCCCAACTTTTTATTAACCAGGTTAAACTAAATAATGAAGCCGTTAGCTGGAGAAATATCGATGCACCTGTTTACGAAGGAATTACCGATAGTGCAAAGAGCAGTGCAGCTATTATTGAAGAAGTTACCACTTACGGAAAAAAATTGACTGACCTGGAAAGAGAATCCTTACGTGATAAATTCGCAAACATAAAATTCGACGGCATCACTAAGTGGCAGTCTGTACCGCAAAACCTTATTTTACCCTACTACTTTAATAACATCAGCTTCACTTTCGGCGCTATCGAAACCGGCAAAAATTTCCTGGTTAATTACAAGTATTTCCTTAAGGGCTATGATAAAGAGTGGTCGCCGGCAAGCCCTAATGTTTCTGCAAATTTTGGGAATATGAATGAAGGTAATTACACCTTTTTGCTAAAAGCACAAAGCCCGGAAGGTGTATGGAGTCAGCCAGTCAGTTACAGCTTTAAGGTGTTACCTCCATGGTGGCGAACATGGTGGATGCTTGCCATTTATGCGATTTTGCTTATAGCTTTAGTCATATTATTTTCCCTGTGGAGGCATAAGCGCATTATCTATCAAAAGAAAATATTAGAGCACAAGGTAGCTGTAGCAACAAAGCAAGTGAGAGAGGAGGCTGAAAAAGTGCAGGTGCAAAAGAAAAAAATAGAGGTCACTTTAAACGAATTAAAAGATACACAAGCCCAGTTGATACAAAGCGAGAAGATGGCTTCGCTTGGTGAGCTGACTGCTGGCATCGCCCATGAAATTCAGAACCCCTTAAACTTCGTGAACAATTTTAGTGATGTGAACAGGGAATTGTTGGTTGAATTGAAAGATGAAATTGATAAAGGGAATTTTAATGAAGTAAAAGCTATTGCCGACGATGTTATTTACAACGAAGAAAAAATTAATAACCATGGTAAACGTGCAGATGCGATAGTGAAGGGAATGTTACAGCATAGCCGCAGTAGCAATGGTTTAAAGGAGCCAACCGACATCAATAAACTAGCCGATGAGTACCTGCGTTTGGCCTATCATGGTTTGCGGGCAAAAGACAAATCTTTTAATGCTACATTAAAAACTGATTACGATGATAATATAGGCAGCATCAACATTATACCGCAGGATATGGGCCGCGTTATACTTAATCTTTTCACCAATGCGTTTTATGCTGTTAACGAAAAAGTAGCCTTATCTAAAGCTTCAGGCGACAATGATTATGGGCCTTTGGTGAGCGTCAGTACAAAGCGGACACAGGATAAGGTGGAAATACAGATCAGCGATAATGGCAATGGCATCCCCCGGAATATAGTTGACAAAATATATCAACCCTTCTTTACTACCAAGCCTGCCGGGCAAGGCACAGGACTTGGTTTGAGCATGAGCTACGATATTGTAACCAAAGCCCATGGAGGAAGCTTGAAAGTGGAAACAAAAGTGGGTGAAGGAACAACGTTTACAATCTGTTTAAACATAACGAAAGATTGAACACATGAAAATTTTAGTGGTGGATGACGAACTGGATGTAAAGCCTCTTTTTGAGCAACGGTTTAGAAAGGAAATTAAAAATGAAGAGATGAGTTTTGCGTTTGCATTCTGTGGCAAAGATGCGCTTACCTATTTGACTGAGCACGAACATGAAGCTGTACTTGTTTTGTCGGATATTAATATGCCCGGGATGAGTGGGTTGCAGTTGCTGGAAAATATTAAGACAAGGTATTACAAACCTCCGCCTACCGTAATGATGATGACCGCTTATAGCGATGAACAAAGCTACACCATAGCAAAGAGCTTAGGGGCTGATGACTTCTTAACCAAGCCGCTTGACTTCGCCTTATTAAAACAAAAACTTAAACCAATTAACTGATGGCAAAAATATTAGTAGCAGATGACGAGGCCGACCTTGAAGCACTTATCAGGCAAAAGTTCAGGCAAAAGATACGTGAACAACAATACGAGTTTGTGTTTGCTATCAACGGGGCTGATGCATTGGAAAAGATTCAGCAGCACCCCGATGTGGATATTGTATTAAGCGACATTAACATGCCGGTGATGGATGGACTAACCTTGCTGAGCCGTTTAGGTGAATCAAGGCCGTTGATCAAGGCGGTAATTGTTTCTGCCTATGGCGATATGGAGAACATTCGTACAGCCATGAACCGGGGCGCCTTTGATTTTATTACAAAGCCAATCAATTTTGAAGACCTCGCTGTTACTATAATAAAGACGGTTGATCATGTCAATCAAACTAAAGCAACATTAAAGGCCATCAAGGAAAATAATATCTTAAAGATGTATGTCGATGAAACAGTGTTGAATTTCATGAACACCCGTGAGTTTGAAACTTCGTTAATGCAAAATGAGACAGTGGAAGCAACGGTAGTGTTTATTGATATTTGCGGCTTTACGGCCATCAGTGAACATGAGTCTGCCAACACGGTTGTGAAGTTGCTAAACAGTTATTTTGATGTTATGGTGAAAGAGATCATCGCCCAGGGAGGCCATGTTGATAAGTTCATTGGCGATGCGGTGATGGCCGTTTTTAGAGGTGCTTTTCATTTGGACAGGGCTATTGATGCAAGTCTTGCTGTACGAACAGAAATCGCCAAAATGCCTTCAGGTTCAGATAGTATTTATTTCAAACCCAAGGTTTCCATCGGCATTCATTGCGGTGAGATGATCTCAGGCAACATTGGTTCTGCCAACTTGCGCAGGCTGGACTACACAGTGATTGGTGATGTAGTGAACACTGCGCAACGCTTACAAACAGCCGCTAAAGAGGGAAAGATTATTATTAGTGAAGACACATTTCAAAAAGTAAAAGAATCGTTCAACTGCTATAAAATAGGTGAAACCAGTTTAAAAAATAAGTCGCAGGCGATGTGTATATATGAGGTGCTGGATTGACAGAAAATAAAGAGTGGACATCGAATTTTAAACAGAGGGTTTCCGGTTTCGTTGGTTTCAGATGAATTGGTTTATTGAACCTGCTATCGAACTATGAAGTATAGAAAATCGTTTCGCTACTATTCAAATGGGCAGTCGTTACAGAGTGAGCGGAATAAAAAACTTTCAAATTTTTTGAACTCTTTTATTTAGTATAAAGCAGTGAAGCAAAAGAGCCGTGTTTCTGTGAATCATGAACGCCTATGCCAGGCTGACCGGGTTAAAAATTCCTACATGGTTGATAGCAGTTCCTGATCAAAAATGTTTCTGCCTGTTACGTTGGCAGAAGTACATTAAAGGATGCGCCTACTCCTGGTTCACCCTCTGCCCAGATGTAGCCATGATGATTCTCCACAACTTTCTGTACAATAGCAAGGCCCACACCTGTTCCTTCATACTCTACTCTTGCGTGAAGGCGTTGAAACAACCCGAAAATGCGCTCCGCATTATCTGGATCGAAGCCAATGCCGTTGTCTTTCACGGTAATTAAATGAAAGGATTGCCCGTTAGTGCCAGGCGCCATATTGGCTTTGCTGTCTTTTCCTTGTATAGTTCGTGAAGTAATTGTCACATGGGGGCTCACCCCTTTTTTATGATATTTTACCGCATTGCTTATCAAATTTTGCATCAATTGCCGCAGCTGGCGATGATCACCGCTCACTGCCGGCAACTGCCGAAGATCGATTGTTGCATCTTGTTCAAGAAGAGTAGCCTCCATATCGCCCAGCACCTCTTTTACTATCTCGTTCAAGGCTACTTCTTCTGTTTTCCTTACTCCAAGGGTGGTATTGGAGTATGATAAAAGATCATCAATGAGCAGGCGCATTCTGCGGGTCGTATATTGAATGCGTTCAGCTACCTTTTTGTTCTCCTCACTCAGCGATGAACCAAGGTTCAGTAAAAGAAGGTCCAGAAAATAACTGATCTTTCGAAGCGGCTCCTGTAAGTCATGAGAGGCGGAATAGGCAAACTGTTTTAACTGCTCGTTGACCTGCTTTAATTCCCGGGTGCGTTCCTCAATTTTTTGCTCCATCATCTCCGCAGCTTTTTTTTCTTTTGTGATGTCCATCACAGTACCGATCAAAGTGTTAGTGGCGGAGCCTTTATCGAAGTAGCGTCCGTTGAGGCGTATCCAGTGAATGGAATGATCCGGCAGGATGATGCGGGTTTCGTAAATAAGCTCCGAGGTACGCAAGGCTGCTTCATGAGCCCTCTTTCTGATGAGTATATCGTCAGGATGTATGCTATTTATAAAGGCGGTGTAAGGCCAGGGTTTTGTGCGGTCTAGTCCAAATATTTCTGCTGCCCGTGCAGAGTAAATTATCGTTTGGGCTGCCACATCAATTTCAAAGGTTCCCAGCTGCGCTGTTTCCACTGCCAGCCGTGTTCGTGCCTCGCTCTGCTTTAGGGCTTCCTCCGCCAGTTTTTGTTCATGAATATCAAACCCTACACCTACATACCCATTAAATTCACCGTTGGTTAAATAGCGGGGGTTGCCTTTGAAAGCATGCCAGCGATATTCGTTATCATGTCGTTTTACTCTCACGGACGGAATAAAATAAGGCCGTTCTTCCTTAAAGGCCGGAACATAGTGCTCCATTACCACGGCCACATCTTCTGAATGAATGATGCCATCCCAGGCTCTGCCAAGAGCTTCTTCAACGGTTTGACCTGTGTATTGAAGCCAGGTTTTATTCCAGTAACTGATCGGAGCCGACGAATCTGCGTCAATGATGAAAACGAACATGGGACTTTCATCGGCCAGGCTGCGAAAGCGTTCTTCACTTTCCCTGATCATTTCGTCCCTCTTTTTCTGCTCGGTTATGTCCGTGAAAAGAACTGCAACCTTTTTGCTTTCTTCCCCTCCACTTCGGTAGGCATACACTTCAAACCAGCGTCCCATTGCCTCAGCTCCTTCCACAAAGCGTATTGCTTCTCCCGTTCGGGCTACTTTACCATAAAGCTCAAACCAACGCGATTCAAGGTTAGGAACCAGCTCACGGACTCTTTTTCCAACTGCGTTTTTAAGTCCTGTTTGCATTTCAAACACAGAGTTGGTTTCAAGGAAACGATAATCAACAGGTTGATTACTTTCATCAAAGATCATTTCCAACACGCAAAAGCCCTGATCCATGGACTCAAAAAGGCTGCGGTACTTAGCTTCGCTTTCCTGTTCTTTTTGCCTGGCAATTACTTTCGCAGTTACATCGTGACCCACACTAATGACACCACTTGCTTTTTTATTTATTCCATCTTCATAAATGGCTTTATAAACCAAATCAAAATACAGAACTTCTTCTTTGCCATGACGGTTTAAAGTAATTGGAAACTGGTATGCATAAAAAGGCTCGCCTGTTTTACATACCTGGTCTAACAGTGTAATTAATCCTTGTGCTTCCAGTTCAGGAATTGCTGTAAGCAACGGTTTTCCTATTATTTCAGCTGTTCTTCCCCAAACTTCCAGGAGTCCTTCATTCGCCAATTCAATAATATAATCTTCACCTTTTAAAATCCCTATAATCACGGGAGCGTTCATAAAGAGGTTGTAGGCTTTTTCTATCCCGCTGATTCCTTCTTCTCTTTTCTTTGCCTTCACCAAAGGAGTTACATCTTCTGATGTATGAATAATATAACTCAGTTCACCTCCGTCATCCAGAACAGGTACATTGAATGCTTTCCAGTATTTCTCCGTAAAGGTGCCATCGCCGTTTGGTATATCGTAACGCTGCTGTGCAAGCAGGTGTGGCTTTTTATGCTGTAGGATATATGCAAACGAATCTCTTAAATTTTGCTCCCCGGTAAAGTCGGGATCGTCCGGACTTTCTGGAAACAGTTCAAAATGCCCCTTGCCAATGATTTCTTCCCTTGGGATGCGTGTTGCACGAACAAAATCATCACTTACGGCAATAACCGTAAACGTTGGAGGGTCGGGTAGGACCACTACACTAATCCCTGGTCTTGCTTCAAATAATTTAGAATCTATCACTGTTTAACATGGTTATGGATAATGATCGAATGGATAAATATACTTGAATAACGATTTTGTAAATTGATGAGATAAAGCTTTGGCATTAGTAGTAGTGAAATGAATGACAAATGAGAACTTCTACAGCAGCTTCTATGCTAAGAAAAAAGTACAATAGGTACTAGACTATATCTTTTTTAAATACCTTCACTTTTAACCTAACATAAATGACCAAAGGACCAATTGTAATTGTCGAAGATGATCATGATGACCAGGAAATGTATGCTGAAGCCCTTAAAGCCATCGGTATTCCTAACGAGCTCAGATTCTTTGATGGCGGGCGACAAGCATTGGATTACTTAACTACAACAGAAGAGCAGCCATTCATCCTTCTATCCGATATAAATATGCCTGGAATGACAGGCCTTGAATTAAAAAAAATCTTGCAGGATGATGCCTACCTCGCCGCTAAAGGAGTTCCTTTTGTTTTCATTTCAACCAATGCAACAAAAGTATCTGTGCGCCATGCCCATGCCCTGAGCGTACAAGGTTACTTTGAAAAGCCACAGAGTCTTGAAGGAATTAAATCAATGTTTAGAACACTGTTTGACTATTGGGAGCTTTGTAAACACATCAATAATACATGAGTTACTTCTTCCTTCACCTGTATTAAACGCTACTGAAGTGCCTTTGTCGTTGATACTTTAAACACATTCTGTAACAGCCGTTGCATTATCAATTAAAACAACAATAACCGATTCCATCTTCGCTTAATTTAACCTGTCCTATAACCTCAACTTTTTAGGATAATATTAAACGGGCTGTTATCAAGCATGGCAAACCCTACAGTGCTGTCCTTTAAAATTAACTGTTCAAATGCGGACCGGAACAATTGCCCTTTATCACTAACTCTTTATTGATATAAACACCATCGGTTATTGATACCCGGTTACAAAACCTATGTGTTTTATTATTGAATTTTTATGCTGAACCAATGTACAGTAGGTCCCAGGTTTACGATGAGGTGTAATGCGGCCACGTAGATCTAACTAAGCATATAAGTTAGTAAGCACTTAAGATGCTGGTGAAAAAAAGCAACAAACCCATAAAAAGTAAACTGCCCAGCTTCTACAGTTTTACGTCTCATTTTAGTGATGTTCTTGAGGTGCTTAAAATTATGTTCTTTAAGAAAAGAAGATGGCATAAGATTTTTGAACTTATCTAAAATATCAGCAATGGCAGACAATAAAGATCTACGCGATGGACGCGACAGCTCAAGAGTAGCCGGAGAAGAAAATTATGAAATACAATACATTGCCGAGAAGCTCGACGTTTCCCGTGAAGCGGTTCGCCAGGCAATAGAAAAGGTGGGTAACGGCAGAAAAGAGATTGAGGAATATTTGAAAAAGGGCAGGTAATTCGCTGCGGACGGGCTTCGCCCATATTCTCATGTCGGTGGCCCATGAATTGAATACAACCTATACTGTTATTGAAGGTTTAGCAAAACACTAAAATGAACCCTGCCATCATTTATAGTACAACTATTTAAGAGCACACAGTGCTATCAATATAAATTCAATAGAGCGCTTTTTGGACCATTAACTCAATACATTAACCATTAACCAATTTGAATGTTTTACCACGTACAGTCTCTTATCAATGAAATTGTTGCCGACGAACCAGATCCGTCAGCAGCCAACGCACTACAGGAAGGCCTCGGCGGCCAGTTTGGCGAAATGCGCACTATGATGCAATACTTTTTTCAAAGTATGAATTTCCGTGGAAGTGCTGTTCCTTACCTTGATCTTATACAAGGTGTAGGCACAGAGGAAATAAGTCACGTAGAGCTTATCGGCAAAACCATTGCACGGCTTTTAGATGGTGCGCCAGAGTACCACGGCGATAAATTTTCCGCACCGGGTGCAGGTGGCAAAGCCACTATGAATATGGCGAAAGAACAACAAAACCCTCACCATTTTATTGTAGGTGCGCAAGGTGCACTGCCGGTGGATGCCGCAGGAAATCCCTGGGTTGGCTCCTATGTTCACGACCATGGTAACCTGGTACTTAACCTGATGGACAACCTGGTATTAGAGGCTACAGGCCGGTTGCAGAAATGCCGTATCTATCAAATGTCGGATAACAAAACATTAAGAGCAACGGTCGCTTTTTTAATTGTTCGTGATGAAGCGCACCAGGCTGCATTTGCCAAGGCATTAGAGACCTTAGGCGTCGACTGGGGTAAAGTTCTTCCGGTACCCAAGTTTGATTCATCAAAGTTTCCTGAAGTAAAAAAATTACTTGATGCAGGCTTACACCGTGAACAATATCATTTTAGATTAGACAGTTCGCAGATGGGGCAAATATTCAGTGGCGCATCGCCTTTTAATGATGGTACAGAACTAACAACGCTGAAAGAGCCGAGAGAAAGTTATCCTATTCCGATGGCGCCGGAGCGTCCGGAAGAATTTGCACCAGGTCTTGACCCTGAACTTCAGGCACTGGCTGATGCGATGACCGAATTCAAGGACAACCTTTTGAATCCGAAAAAAAAGTCTGTTCCTTCAAAAGGTAAAAAAGGGATATAACTTCTAAAAAATTATACTACTTGTCCAAATTGATAAGGAGCATACTTCTTTTATTCTGGCTTGACATGAAGCTGATAAAAAGTGATATTATAAAGAATAATTCAGCGAAGACTCACTAGATAAACATCGCACAAAGAAGGTAAGATTAGTAATGCTATTTCTTAATTAAAACAAATCAAATGAAAAAGGTAATTAAATCTCTGGCAGTATTTGCATTGACAGCAACTTTGGGTCTTACAAACCCTGTAGCGGCGCAAACAACAGGCGACAACACAACAACATCAACAACCGCAGCGGATGATAATAAGGATGATAGTGGAAAATGGGGTTTAGCCGGACTTTTAGGCTTACTTGGTCTTATTGGACTAAAAGGAAAAGACAGGGATAATCATAACAACAGAAATACTACAAACCGGTAAGAAGAGGTAAACAGGTAGTGATATTTTAGGCTCTTGTTCATAAAGTTTATTGTGAACAAGAGCCTTTATTATTATCAACCATTTAATTTTATAAATAAAAAAGCGATCACTATATAATTTGGTTTGATTGAATTTTTTAGATGCCAATCTTAAATTATAAATCCCTCAAAGATTATTCTCAACAATTGCCTTATCAATTTCACTGTCGTTCTTTGCCTGTTCCTGTGCTGCTTTTAACCGCTTACCATACGACAGGCGGCTGATTAATACAAATAATACCGGAACAACAAATATTGCCAGCGTGGTGGCTGCAATCATTCCGCCAAATACGGTCCAGCCAATTGTACGGCGGCTTTCAGCGGCAGCACCACTGGCTAATGCTAATGGAAGTACACCTAATATAAACGCCAGTGAAGTCATTACAATAGGGCGTAAGCGAAGGCGCACTGCTGATATGGTAGCTTGTATCAAATCAACGCCGCTATCCACTCTTTCCTTGGCATATTCTACAATCAAAATGGCATTTTTTGCGGCCAGCCCAATTAACGTTATCAATCCTATCTGCGCATAAATATTATTAGTAAGGCTTGGAATGAAAGTGAGGGTAAGAATAGAACCCAACGCACCGATGGGTACAGCAAATAATACCGAAAAAGGAATGGTCCAGCTCTCGTATAACGCAGCAAGAAAAAGAAAAACAAATACAAGCGATAAGGAAAAAATAAGTACAGAGCTATTGCCTGCTTTTATCTCTTCGCGGCTAAGACCTGAAAATTCATAACCATATCCGGCAGGTAAGTTTTGTGCCGCTACTTCCTTTAAAGCTTCTATGGCTTGTCCACTGCTGAAGCCCGGTTTTGCAGATCCATTTATTTCTACCGAACGGTAAATATTATAGTGCGAAATAAGCGACGGACTTTCTACTACCGTAGTTGTGATCAACGAACTTAAAGGAACCATGCCTCCCGTTCCATTTTTTACATAATACCGGTTAAGTTGTTCTAAAGAAGAACGATAGGTGCTATCAGCCTGCGCTACCACCCTGAAGTTGCGGCCGTAAAGGCTTATATCATTTACATAACTGCTGCCGAGTAAGGTAGAAAGCGTTGCGTAAACAGCGGTTATATTAACATTCAATTGCTTTGCTTTTTCACGGTCAACTTCTACACGGTACGATGGCGTACGGGCATTAAAGAAGGTGTAGGCCATTGCAATTTCCGGACGCTGGTTTACCGCCGCTAAAAACTTTTGCGACACTGCTTCAAACTGCTTGATATTATCGGTGCTGGTAGTTTGCTGCAACACAAATGAAAATCCGGAGGACTGTCCAAGCCCTGGAATAGCCGGTGGTGTAATGGCTAATATTCTTGCCTCTTTAATGTCGGCAGTTGCCTTGGTTATCTTAGCTAAAACACTTTGTGCGTTGTGCTCTGTTCCTTCTCGCTGATCCCAGGGCTTTAAGCTGACAAATAAAGTTCCTGCATTGGTTTTACTGGAGAAGTTGATAATGTTCAACCCTGCTAATCCACCCACTACTTTTACTTCAGGAATACTGCGTATCCTGCCGGCAATTGTTTTTAGCATTGCAATGCTGCGGGTGGTAGATGTCGCTTCAGGCATCTCGTAAGTAACAAACATGCGGCCTTCATCTTCGGTAGGTATAAAACCCGATGGTTTGTTTTTAAAGAGAAAGAAAAGACCTACAAAAAGCACTGCCATCATTACTAAAACGTAAGGCGTTTTTCGTATCCATTGTGCAACGCCTTTACTATAAGATAAGGTGAGGCGGTTAAACTTATTATTAAAGCCGGCGAAGAATTTTTCCAGCCAGTTTTTCTTTTGTCCTTCTTCTTTTGAAGGACGCAGCATAATGGAGCAAAGGGCCGGTGTTAACGACAAGGCTACAAAAGCGGAGATGAGTACCGATACAGCGATAGTAATGGCAAACTGCTGGTATAATCTTCCTACGATGCCCGGTATAAAACCTACCGGTACAAATACCGCGGCAAGGATCAATGCAATGGCGATCACCGGCCCTGAGATGTCTCTCATTGCGGCACGGGTAGCATCCTTCGGCGACATTTTATTATGGTCAATATAATGCTGAACTGCTTCTACCACCACGATGGCATCATCTACCACAATACCGATTGCTAATACAAAGGCGAAAAGAGTCAATGTATTAATGGTAAACCCAAAAGGAATAAAGAAGATAAAAGTACCGATCAGCGAAACGGGTATCGCCAGCACGGGAATCAATGTTGCCCGCCAGTTTTGTAAAAACAGGAACACTACGATAACTACTAAAGCCAATGCTTCAAGCAGGGTTATTATTACTTCTTTAATTGATGTTTTTACCACTGATACGGTTTCAAGCGGCACTAGGAAATCTATGTCATTGGGAAAAGTTTTTCTTGCTTCCTCCAATGCTTTCATTAAACCATCATATGTATCCAAAGCATTGGCGCCAGGGGCCTGGTAAACAAGTAAGAAAGAAGCGGGCTTGCCATTTACGAAGCTGTTGCTGTTATAATCAAAAACACCAAGTTCTACGCGGGCCACATCTTTTAAATAAACAAGGCTGCCTGTTGTTGATGAATTGCGGACTATAATATTCTCAAACTGTTCCCTTGAATTAAGACGGCTGTTGGTAAGCACACTGTATTCAAAGCTTTGCTCGGCAGGTTGCGGATTAGCGCCAACGGTACCCGCAGCTACCTGCAGGTTTTGTTCGGTTAGCGCACCTGTAATATCTGATGGTGCAAGGCTTAGTGCTGCCAGCTTTTCAGGGTTCAGCCAGATGCGCATACTAAAGTCGCTTGCCCTTGAAATAATATCGCCGACACCAGGTACCCGTTGCAGCGCATCTTTCATGTAAATGCTGGTGAAGTTGCCAATGAACTTTGCATCATGTGTGCCATTGGGCGAATAAAACGCAAGCGCTACCATCACACTCGGGTTTCTTTTACGCACCGTAAGTCCTAAGCGTTTTACGGCATCAGGCAAAGATGGCTGCGCTACACTTACGCGGTTTTGCACATCAAGCGTAGCGATATTAATATCAGTGCCTACTTTAAAAGTAGCGGTGATGGAACTTTGTCCGCTGGATGTGCTGCCACTTGAGATAAAGTCCATACCCGGTGAGCCATTCACCTGTGTTTCAATAGCGGTTGTTGTGGTCTGCTCAACGGTTTCCGCATCGGCACCGGTAAAGTTGCCGGCGATGGAAACAGTTGGTGGCGTGATGTCGGGATATTGTGCAACCGGCAGGGTAAGCATAGCAATGATGCCTACTAAAACAATCACGATTGAAATAACGATTGCCGTTACCGGACGTTTGATAAAAGTTTCTGCGATCATGAGAAGAATTTACTATAATGGAAAAGGGTACTGCCTACTTTTTCTGCGCTTGAGCAGCCGGTAGCGCTGTAGTTATCACCGAACCCTGACGGAGGTTTTGTACACCTTCTACAACTATTTTTTCGCCGCTTTTTAAGCCGCTCCTGATGATAACATTGCCGCCCAATTGCTGCCCTATCTCCACCTTGCGTTGCGTAACCTTGCTGCTGTCGCCTACCACGTAGGTAAAGTATTCACCTAATTGTTCTGTAACGGCTTTAAACGGAATAAGAACGGATGTTGCCTTGTTGTTTCCGGCCACTCTGAGTGTTCCGTTCATGCCCGATTTCAGCATGCCTTTTTTGTTGGGAAAAACAAGCCTTGTTTTAATGGTTCCTGTCTGCGGATCAACAGCCCGGTCTATCAAATAGATCTTACCTGTTTCGCTATAAGTGTCAGCGCCAAAGGCCAGGGTGAATGTTGAATCTCCGGGCCCTGTTTTTTGCTGCTGCAACTGTGTAAAACGAAAGATTTCTTTTTGGTCAATGTTCACATCAACAGCGATAGGGTCATCGGTGGAAACCGTATTGAGAATGGTTTGCCCTGCTACGACAGCGGTTCCTTTTTTTACACCTGAAATACCGATAGTTCCCGTGAAGGGAGCGGTTATCACGGCAAAGCCAACATTGGCTCTCACGGCTGATACACCCGCTTTTGAAGCAGCTACTTGCTTTTTTGCAGCTTCCAATGCGGCATCTGCATAATCCACTTGTTGTGTAGCAATGGCATCATGCTTTTGTAACTCATGGTAACGGTCTGCATCCTTTTGCGCTTTCATTAAATTAGTTTCCTGCACCTGCTGGTTCGCCTGCGCCTGTTGCAGGTTGGCGTTGTAAACCTGTTGGTCAATGCTATACAGTCTTTGTCCCTTTCTTACCTTATCGCCATCTTTAAAAAACACACCGGTGATATAACCGTTTACCTGGGCTGTTAACTTTATTTCATTCAATGCTGTTACGGTTGCAGGATATTCATCATGAACAACTGCCGTAGTATCTTTTACCGTAATGACTGTAACCGAAACCGGGGGCGGTGCTTTTTGTTGCGGCGCCTCTTGCTTGCCACCACAGGAAGCTAATAAAGCAACTGCTGCAATGCTTATATAAATCTTTGACATACTTGATTGTTGGTTAGTTTTTATAATGATGTTACGTTTCGTTGTTAAAATGAAAGCCCTTTTTTTGAACCAAACGGACGGTGGTACTATCTGCTTTAGTTGCACAGTTTATGCTGAGCATCCGAAGTACACTCTTGTACTTCGGATGCGCTATTCGGCAAAGTAAAAATTCACTACTCTGTTTTTTTCAGGTTATAAATGATTTAATAAGCAATTAATCCAAGTGCTCTTTGTGCATCTATCTTGCTGGAAAGCACCTGGTACAAGGCGTTAAAATAATTGATCTGCGCTGTGCGTAAATCTGTTTCAGAAGTAATGACTTCAAGATAAGTTTTAATGCCGGCCCTGTACTGCAACTGAATCACATCATATACCTCCTGCGCCAGGTCCACATTTGCCTTTGATGCCCTGTAATTTGCCAGGGCCCCTTTATAGTTCGCTAAGGCCGTTGCATATTGACTGTTGCCGGTATTGGTAAAATTGACAACATCTAAATCGAGCCGTGTTACCTGTAATTCTGCAGCCCTGATATTTGCTTTTCTCCGGCCTCCCTGGAAGATGGGAATACCCGCAGTAAGCCCTATGAAAGAATTGGGATAATTAGCGCCATACAATTTGCCAATATCATTATTCAGGTAATTGAAATTATAACCTCCATTGGCTGCTATGTTTGGTAAAAAAGAGTTTTTCTGATACGTAACATTGGCCCGCTGAAGCCTTGTTTGTGTGGACAGTTGCTGGTACTCTATCCTTCTTGAAATATCAAGCCCCTGCAGCGTATCAAAGGCAACTTCTCTTTCCAATTTAAGACTGTCATATACAACCTGCAGTGGCGCTGCAACCGGGTAACCCATCAGGCTTTTCAGGTATTCTAATTTAGCAATTAACGCGGCTGCGTTTGATTGCCTGCCGGCTGTTGTATTATTAAGTGTTATCTGTGCCCGCTTATAATCTGTTTTATCCACTACACCGGCCTGGTAACGATAATAGGCATCGTTCAGACTTTTCTGTAACCGGGCTATGTTTTCATCAGCCACTTTTATTTGTTGGCCCGTAGTAAGAATATCATAAAACGCCTTGCTGACATTTACCGTGATATCAATTTTACTTGCTGCCGTATTCTGCCTTGCCTGTAACCGTACTTCTCCCTGTGTACGGTTGGCTAATAAAACATCGCGGTTAAATATGTTCTGTGTTAAGGACAGTTGCCCTAACGAGGTATTACTTACACCAACCGGTGTAGCTACACCATTAAAAAAGCTGGTTGATCGCTGAAAGTTATGCTGCAGGCTATAGTTAAACCCAATTTGCGGGTACCAGTCGGCCAGCCTGCTGCGAATGTTATAATCGGTAATGCGTTCATCAATCTGTGCCTGTTCCACTATTGGCTGATGCGTTAGTGCATATTGAATACATTGCTCTAACGTAGCAGCAGGCAAGAGAGAATCTGTTGCACGCTGGCTATGTGCTTGTACAATAATGGTAAACAGCAGAAGTGAAATGGCAGTTCTTCTCATAATAAAATCTGGTTCGGTTTATAGCAGCAAGCGTAAGAATAATACAATCCAAGAGGGGACGTTTTAAAACGAAAAGCAAAGTAAATGAAAAGTGAATAATTATTCATTTAAATTTGCGCCTTGAGAATAAAAGACGAGTCGAAAACGGACCTGATTTTTAAAGCCACACTTAACTTAGTGAAAGAACGGGGGCTGGCCGGTATTACCATGAATGATATTTCAAAAGCCGCTTCCATAGCCACCGGGACTTTATACATTTATTTCAAAAACAAGGAAGAACTGATTAAGGCTTTGTTTTTAGAGTGCAGAACCGTATCGGTGCAACACTATTTTGCAGGCCTGCAGGAGATATCTTCTTTTGAAGGAAGGATGAAAAGATTGTTCATCAATATTATCACTTATAAGATCGCTTTTTTTGAAGTCTCCGCTTTTTTGGAACAGTCATATCACTCGCCCTTTGTTTGCATTGCCGACCTTAAAAAAAAGGAGAAAGCACTAAAACCTTTATTCGCTCTTGTAAAAGAAGGAATAGAGGCCGGTAAGTTGAAAAATGCAGATGAGGAGTTGATCATTTCTTACCTTTTTGGAATTATTCATGAGATGGTTAAGAAGACGTATTTCTCCGGTAAGAAGTTATCTCCCGAAACCATTGAGCAACTTTATGACATGTTTTGGGATGGGGTAAGGCGGCAGTAGAAGAGAGGGAACATATCGAACAGATGAACAAGGAACAGATGAATGATAAAGTGAACAGCAATACAAGAACATCCCAATGTAGGGACATGCTCCCGGCATGTTCTAAAAACTGAAATAGGTTATGCTTTATGAATTAACAACAGTTCATTAAATTAAAGCGAAGACCTCAGTGTAAGTGAAAAAGGCACATGCACATGCCGCAAACTATTCTCCTGGATAATTTTTGCAGCTTCGGCGCCAATGGCTTCAAAGTCGGTAGAGATAGTAGTAATACCATTTAAAATTATTTTCTTCAGCGGCGTTTCGTTATAAGAAATAACGCCTACTTCTTTTCCTACTTTCAGCTTCGACTCAATGATCTTTTCAATCAAAACAACGAGGTCGTTATCCATTAAATTAATATACACCTCACCCTTCTTTATTTTTTCCTCCAAGATATCATGCACCACACTAAAATTAAACGTGTACTCCTGGCAGAAAGACGTAAAGCCTTTTATAATTTCTTCGGGGTAATAACTGTTTTCAGGAAAGATGATTTTAATGGTTTCATATTTTTGAAGTTGCGGCAGCGCCTGCACTAATGCAGTATAAATATCAGCTTCAAAGTTTTCATATACAGCGCTAAAGTTTCCGGTGACACCGGGAATTATTTTATCCAGAAGAATTAATTTCTCTTTATCAATTGTATTCAAAATCTGGTGCGCCTTATCGCCTCCTTCTATAAAATGCGGAAGTATTACGAAGTAGTTATAATCCGTCTTACTGTTTTGCAAAAGCGTTTTAAAGAGGCCCAGGTCGTTATTATAAATATAGAAGTCAATAGTGGCGCCTTCGCCCAATGTGCTTACTAAGGAGTCATAAATAATTTTTTTGTGCGGACTGAGTTTATTAAAAAGCAGGAAGATTTTTGTAGTTCTGTTCACGTCAACCCGTTTGATAAAATACCCTTTGCCCGGCACAGAACCGATGATGCCCTGGTTCTTTAAATATTTATAGCCCTTCTCGGCGGTATCGCGGCAAATCTCAAACTGAAAACTGAGTTCGTTTATTGAAGGAAGTACATCGTCAACCTGCAGCTTTCTGTCCTCAATGGCTTTTACAATCGAGTTCGCTAATTGCTGGTATTTTGGTGTAGCTGAAAACTCATCAAAATAAATGAGTTTGTAAAAAGGGGAAGACTTCATAGCAGTAGTTCTTATTCTTTATAGTGCAATCAATGCTATAAAAGTAGGGAATCGGAATTTCATCGCCTTGTATCTTACACATGATAGTCCATGATGGGTAAATATTTCTAAAATCTACTTTTAGTTTTCATTGTTTGCTATACTGAAATACTTATGGGAGTCATCTTAGGCGTAATTTTTCATTTCATCGGCGGGTTTGCATCAGGCAGTTTTTACATGCCTTACAAAAAAGTAAAAGGCTGGTCATGGGAAAGCTATTGGATCGTTGGGGGGCTGGCCTCCTGGCTTATTGTTCCTCCAATTGCTGCGTACCTTACCATTCCCGGTTTTGCCGGCATCATTTCCCAAACAGAAACTTCTACTTTATTATACACTTATTTGTTTGGCCTGTTATGGGGCATCGGTGGTTTAACGTATGGACTTGGCGTACGCTATCTCGGCGTATCGTTGGGTAGCAGTATCATTCTCGGTCTTTGCATGGTTTTCGGCTCATTAATTCCACCTATTTACTACCAATTTTTTCCCGAAGCTGGAAAAGACACTATCAGTGATTACACCGGCAGCCAATGGGGGCTTACTGTTATTGCCGGATTGGTTGTTTGTGTTATTGGAATTATAGTTTGCGGCAGGGCCGGTACCATGAAGGAAAAAGAATTAAAAGCTAACCTGCCTCCTTCTGACGGAAGCGGTAATGGAGGTTCTGTAAAACTTCGAAAGCTTTCACCGGTTACGGAGCCAGCTACAGTTGGTGCAGGCACTACGCATCCCGCATACGAAGAAGTGGTCGTTCGGGAAGCTGCAGCTTCTGCACATGGCGCCACGGCGGGTAATTCTATTGAATACAAATTTGGCCTGGGGATCTTTGTTTCCATTGTCTCCGGGGTATTAAGTGCCTGCTTTAATTTTGGAATCGAGGCTGGTAAACCCATGGCCGAAGTAGCCAATCAACTTTGGGCGGCTGATCATCCGGGACAAGGCAATTTCCTCTTTGGTAATAATGTCATTTTCGTAGTGATACTTTGGGGCGGCCTAACCACCAACTTAATATGGTGCATGATATTAAATGCCAGGAATAAAACATTTGGTGATTATACTAATTCCAAAACGCCATTGACAAGGAATTATCTTCTTTGTGCTCTTGCAGGTACGGCTTGGTTTTTACAATTCTTTTTCTATGGTATGGGCGAAAGCAAGTTAGGCAACGGTGCTTCTTCCTGGATTTTGCACATGTCATTTATCATTCTTGTGGCCAACATGTGGGGATTGATTTCAAATGAATGGAAAGGCGTAAGTAAGAAAACTTTATATACGATTTTTGCCGGGGTATTAATTGTTATTGCTGCTGTTTTGGTGGTAGGCAAAGGCAATTCGTTAAAGCCAGATCCAGGCGCACAAACAGGTTATGTGAAATTGACCAACAAGGTTTTGCATACCTGAAATAAGTTCTTTTAAAGCAGGTGTATAGTTGTGTAACGGGCAGAAGTGCTACTATGAAGCTTTTCTTGCGTCGCACTCTTGTACATTAGAATAATACTAAGCAAAAGAGAGAATTTGGTTATGAGCAATCATTTTCAAATTTTCAAATTTTCAAATTTTCAAATTCATTTATGCCTGTTACAGCAACCTTTAAACACGTTAGTTATTTGTGGGATGACGCCAAAGCTGCGGCTTTGGGTGGCGATGAAGTTGCCCTCCTGATTTACCGTTCTAATTTACTCGGCGCCGATCTTCGTCTCACCAATTACGGTGGTGGAAACACATCCTGCAAAACAATAGAAAAAGATCCTCTCACCGGTGAGGACACAGAAGTAATGTGGGTTAAAGGCTCCGGCGGCGATATTGGTACGTTAACCAAAAGCGGTTTGGCCGGCCTTTATGTGGAGCGCTTACGTAACCTTAAAAATGTATATCGTGGTTTGGAACATGAAGATGAGATGGTGGAACTTTTCAACCACTGCATTTTTGATCTGAAGTCAAAAGCCCCTTCCATTGATACACCGCTTCATGGATTTTTGCCATTCAAACACATAGATCATTTGCACCCCGATGCCGCTATTGCTATTGCCGCTGCAAAGGATGGCAAGCGCATTACCGAAGAATTATTCAGCGGTACTATTGGTTGGGTTGACTGGCAGCGTCCGGGCTTTGAGCTGGGCCTTCAATTAAAAGAATGCCTTGACCAAAACCCCGGTATTCGTGGCATCATGCTCGGCTCTCACGGTTTATTTACCTGGGGCGATACCGCTTATGAATGTTACATGAATTCATTAGAGGTGATTGAGCGTTGCGCCGATTATATAGAGTCTTTCATATACAAGCAACCCGCAGTATTTGGGGGAGCCAGGGTCCAATCTTTATCGAAAGATGGCCGTCTCTCACAGGCAGTTGCCCTGGCTCCTGTGCTGCGTGGTCTTTGTTCTTCCTATACAAAAATGATTGGTCATTTTACTGATGATGACCGCGTGCTGGAGTTTATTAATTCAAACGACTTAGATCGTTTAGCGCCGATGGGCACCTCTTGTCCGGATCATTTTCTCCGCACTAAAATCAGCCCGCTGGTTCTAGAATTGTCTCCGGACGAAGATTTATCCGATGTACAAAAGATTAAAGAAAGGCTCGGCCCTTCGTTCCAGGCTTATCGTGCCATGTACGGGGACTATTACCTAAAGCATAAACATGGCAACAGTCCTGCAATAAGAGACGCAAATCCTGTTATAATTCTATATCCCGGTGTAGGCATGTTCTCCTTTGCCAAAGACAAAGCAACGGCCCGCATCGCTTCAGAATTTTACACCAATGCTATCAATGTTATGCGTGGCGCTGAAGCTATTTCAGAATATACATCGCTGCCACGACAAGAGGCTTTTGATATAGAATATTGGTTGCTGGAAGAAGCAAAGCTTTCACGTATGCCAAAGCCAAAGCCTTTATCTGGAAGAATTGCCTTAATTACCGGAAGCGCCGGTGGCATTGGCAAGGCTATCGCTAAAAAATTTGCTGAGGAAGGCGCTTGTGTTATTATCAACGATAACAATCCACAACGCCTGGAAGAAGCAAAAGGGGAGTTTCAAAAATCATTTGGCAAAGATGTTTTTACCACAGATATTTTAGACGTTACCAAAGAAGACACGATACAGCAAACCATCAACAGTTGTGTGCTTTATTTTGGTGGTGTAGATATCATTGTTAACAATGCCGGACTTTCTATTTCGAAAACAATTGAGGATCATACCAGCGAGGATTGGGATCTGCTTTATAATGTATTAGTAAAGGGGCAATTTTGTGTGACGCAAAAAGGAGTGGAGATCATGCGCAAGCAAGGCTTTGGCGGCGATGTGTTGAACATTGTCAGTAAAAATGCCTTGGTAAGCGGACCAAATAATGCGGGCTATGGTTCTGCTAAAGCAGCGCAATTACACTTATCAAGATTGAATGCTGCGGAATTAGGAAAAGATAAAATAAGGGTAAACGTCGTCAATCCCGATGCCGTTATTTCAGGAAGTAATATCTGGAGTAATGGTTGGGCTGCCGGCAGGGCAAAAGCCTATGGAATTACTGTTGAAGAATTGCCGGCTTATTATGCAAACAGAACTTTATTGGGTGAAATTATAGAGCCAGAAGATATAGCTGCGGCCTGTTTTGCTTTTGTAGGAGGCTTACTGCGAAAATCAACGGGTAATGTACTTAATGTTGATGGTGGTGTGGCAACAGCTTTCGTAAGATAAAAAAGTATGGCAAGAGTAGCTTTCAAAATGAAATTATTCCCCGGCTTCAAAGACGAATAC
>JAQBNG010000114.1 GCA_028288675.1 Flavisolibacter sp.
TTTCGTACCGCAAGCTGCTGGAGTTCTTCTTCCAGATTCACAACCCCACTACAAAAAACAGGCAGGGCAATGATATTGGCGCCTCTTACCGTTCCGCCATTTTTTATTTAAGCGAAGAACAAAAGAGCACAGCGCAGGAAGTAATCAAAGAAATAAATGCCTCGGGTAAATGGCCGGGAGCCGTTGTTACAGAAGTAGTGCCGGCAGCAGACTTTTGGGATGCGGAAGAAGAGCACCAGGCTTATTTGCAAAAGCATCCGCATGGCTACACCTGTCACTACATACGGCCCGACTGGCAACTGGCGGAAGGAAGTAAAGTATAGCAACTATCGGTTCTGCTTTTTGAATACCTCTGTACACTCAAATGCTTGCCTTCGCATGTCGCTCTTTTATGCTGCGTATCCGAAATAAAAGAAGATCCAAATCCTGGTTGCCTTCGTCTATGCGGAAGCAGATAGCCAACACATTTCCAAACAATGCTATCTTTTGTTATCAATGAGCTTTGTTTCAGCATATGAAAAAGATCGTCGTCTTCTGTATCGTTTACCTGTTTTGCATGGATGGCTTTTCGCAGTTCCCGATACATACTCTACTGCCCATGGTTGTCAGCGGCGTTGGCTTTGGCGACACCCTGCTGAATACTCATGCCGTGTTGCTACGCGAAGGCATCAAAAAAATAACGGCTTACCAAACATCATCCCGCGACCGCGGTTCGTTTACCACCACCTATACTGTAAATGATGGACGCATCGAGTCCCGTGCCTGGTGCTACCGCCGCTCACCGGATAGTGCGTTCCGGTTCTGCCTTCACGATACATTGCTTTACAACAACAAAGGCGGCTTGCAGGACTACTGGTCGGGCAACAGCAAGGAAACGGCTCAAATGAAAATGACGAGGGAAGACAAAGGAGCCGGACACGTTACCATCACATGGATAACAAAAGACCCGCAACGGCCGGCGCCTCATATCTCCATTTATCACCAGGTTTACAACAACAAAGGACAGTTGATAAGCCAGCAATATGATCCAAAAGAAAAGTATATAGTTAATGCATCCCTGTATTATAATGCTGATGGCCTGCCAGATAGCATTCGCCACGAGAACCCGGAGTGGGGCACCTATGTTTTTAACCGCAGGCAAAAAGGAAGGAACACTGTGCTGACATTGGAATCAGCAAGGGTTAGCAACAAGTGGGTGTACAACCAGGCAGGGCAATGCCTGTCTTCAGTATGGTTGACAAAGTATTCCACCACGATGCGGAACAGCGATAAAGGAACGTTGTTTTCGGAAGTGGATTACCATTATAACAAAGACGGTACTTTATCAAAAGTGGTAGAAAAAAATGCAGGCTATAAAGTGACTACTGTTTATAGCTATACCCGGTAATTATGTGCCGCTGTAGCTATTGTTGGCGTCCTTGCCAACGGGTTATCAACTCATTACTGTCGTAACAAATAGCTCAATAGCCTTTCCAAACGTACAAGAGTGATTCTAATCTTCTCTTCCACTGGAAGAAAAGATTAGAACAAATCAAGGATTGCAAGAAAAGTTTAATAGTACCACTACACCCTGGCTAATAATTCTTCAACCTCACTTTTACAATCAACCAATAATTACCATATTTACCCCGCAGTAATAAATCTGCAGGCATTTCGTTTACAAGCTGTCAGCAAACCAAAACTCATGAAAAACCTCTTCCTGCTTCTCTTTTTACTGCCCTTAATGGCAGCTTCGCAAAACTTTCATTTTTCACCCCGCATTGGCATGATGGGTTACAACGGCGACCTGAAAGCTAAGCCTGTCACGCTTTCGCAAACAAAGCCTATGTTTTCTTTAGGTGCCCGCTACGATCTTACGGAGCATATTATGGCCCGCAGCTATATTACATACGGAGCGGTAACAGGGAGCGATAAAAAAGGAACCCCTTCCATGCAGGCTCGCAACCTGGACTTCAGCTCCAAGATCCTGGATCTTGAACTGGGTGCACAATACAATATCCTCAACCTGAATAACAGCTGGTGGACGCCGTATGTATTTGCAGGCGTTGGCCTTAATCATTTTAATCCCTACACCAAAGATGCAGGCGGTGCTAAAAATTTTTTGAAACCACTGAGCACCGAAGGACAGGGCTTTGCTCCCGGCGTAAATAATTACAGTCTTACAGGCCTCCAGATTCCTCTTGGCTTTGGCGTTGATTACCTCCTGGGCGAAGACCACCGCATTGGCCTTGAATTCAGTTACCGCTACCTTTTTACAGATTACCTGGATGATGTGAGCGACCGCTATGTAGCAGAAGGCGATCTGCAAAAAGCCCGTGGCTCTACCGCCGTAGAACTGGCGTTCCGCGGCGATGAAGTGAGCAACCGCCCTTACCCGGTGCCCGGCGATATTCGCGGCAATCCTAAAGGCAAAGACGCATACTATTACATCGGGTTTACCTACACCTTCCGTTTTTGGTTTGATAAATACAAACAAACATCCGGCATTCCCGGTGGCAAGAGTGACAGAAAAGTAGGTTGCCCTTCTACAAGCGGCGGTTTTTAGTATTTCATCTTGCACCTTTATCGTTGCCTGTCTACGCCGACAGCAGTTGTCAAATTGCTGGTGCAAAAGCAAGCATCCGGTAGCTGCCTGCCGGTTCCTGTCGTAGTTCTACGATTACATAGTAAGGGATAGTACGGAATTTTTATCCTGTGGTTTGAAAGCAGCAGGATTTTCCCTTTCTTCGGTAAGTAAAGTCCTAAAAAACCTATCCTCCTATGAATCCTATCTCCCTTTTTGGCTTAACCTCTATTGCCTGCTTCGGCCTTCCCATTCTTGTAATCCTGGCCTTTCGGCTCTATCGCCACGCAAGCCTTATTGCTTTATTACTGTACTACGTGCTTACTATTGTTCATTGCTTAAATGCAGAGAGCATTCCGCCGGTTCCCAACTTTCAAAGTGCCTGGGATGTAGCGTATAGCTATGTTGAAATTCCATTGATGCTGAGTGCCCTGCTTTTCTTTTGCCCGGCAAAGCTGCGCCAGCAAAAAATGCACAACATAATTATCGGCTTTATCATATTTGAAGTGATGGTTTCGCTGTATTATAAATTTACACCGGAGGCTACCATTTATATTACCGCTCCCGGACTGCTGATCATTGTTCTTTATACGGGATTCCTGTTTTTACGGCAGGCCAAGTTTACGTTTATTCATGGAAAAAATGCAGGCCGTTTATTAATGCTCGGCGGCATGCTTTTTTCGTATAGCTGCTACCTGTTTGTGTTCTATGCTTATTTTATACAACACCAAACTGATGTAGCAGGAATCTACTACGTGTATTTTGTCGCTTCTACTATTGCATCAGCGCTTGTATCCGTTGGACTGTTTATGATGCGCCATCGTATAAAAGAACTGCAGGAATTAAAGGTTGTTCGCAAGGAGTTGCAAATGTATTTTGGAAGCTTATAAAAGAAAGTAGGCAGTATTTAGTAAGCAGTAGGCAATGGAAATCCGGACTGCATATTGCCTACTGCTTACTGCCTACTCTAAAGTTTTGTTCTACAATGCATACCGCCCATTACTGATCAAATGCCCTGCAATTCTTCTTCGTGCATCTTTACTATTAAAAGGTTGTGCTTTGGTAAACCTGCGAATTCCCATTAAGATCATGCGTTGCTCATCACCTTCTGCAAATGCGTTAATGGCATCTTTCCCACTTTTTGCAATGCGGTCGGCGGCATCGTATAAATAGCAATTCAGTATGTCTTTAAAAATTGGATCTGAACCATTTTTGGTCAGCTTCATTACACGCAGCAGTAAACTTTCAGCAACAAAAGTGTCAATGCTCATATCGGCAATGCACATTAAAATTTCCTGTTCGTTCTGCAACTGCATCATCAGCTTTTGTGCGGCTGCACCTGATGTTAGCAACACCGCTTTTTTAAAGCCCTGCACTAACTTTCTTTCCTGTGCAAATGGTGTTTCATCTTCATCGCCAAACTCCGGAATACTCATTAGTTCACCCTGCACTTTCATAGCGGCACCCATCATATTCAGGCGGCCCTGCATGGCACGTTTCAAGGTCATATCAACAGTAAGCAGCCTGTTTATTTCATTAGTGCCTTCGTAAATGCGGTTGATGCGGCTATCGCGGTAAGCACGGGAAATATTATATTCGGCACTATATCCATTACCTCCATGTATCTGCACACCTTCATCAACAATATAGTCCAAAGCCTCGCTGCCAAACACTTTCAGTATCGCACATTCAATAGCATATTCTTCGGCTGCACCTAACAAAGCTTCATTAAAAGGTTTGCCGCTTTCAAAAAGTTCATGCTCTTTGTCATCAATCCATTTGGCGGTGCGGTATAAGGCGCTTTCTGCTGCAAATGTTTTGATCGCCATCTCTGCCAGCTTGTATTGTATAGCGCCAAAATTCGCGATGGGCGTTTTAAACTGCTCCCTTGTTTTAGCATATTCAACCGAATCGTTGATAGCATATTTAGCACCGCCAACTGTTGCAGCGCATAATTTCAAACGGCCAATGTTTAAAATGTTGAATGCTATTTTGTGTCCTTTGCCAATCTCGCCTAATACGTTTTCGGCAGGCACTTTACAATCCTGGAAATAGAGTTGCACGGTAGATGAACCTTTGATACCCATCTTATCTTCTTCGGGTCCTTGCGTGAATCCCTCGAAGCCTTTTTCTACAATAAAGGTGGTGAACTTATCGCCGTCAACTTTGGCAAATACGGTATAAATATCTGCAAAGCCACCATTGGTGATCCAGCATTTTTGGCCATTCAATAAATAATATTTTCCATCGTCGGTTAATCGTGCTGTAGTCTTAGCACCTAAAGCATCGGAGCCGCTATTAGGTTCTGTTAATCCATAAGCGCCAACCCATTCGCCATTAATAAGTTTGGGAATGTATTTCTGTTTTTGTTCATCGGTACCGAAGTATAAAATAGGCAACGTACCAATACCTGTATGGGCCGAAATGGCAACAGAAAACGAATGCCCTGCACCCAAGTATTCATTTACGATAGTTGAGGTAACAAAGTCTTTACCCATGCCACCATATTCCTCGGGAAAGGCAACAGCTAACATGCCTTGTCCGCCAGCTTTTTCTACCAGCGACCGCATATAGCCAGGTTCCATTTTATCCATTCTTTCCACGTTAGGCATTATTTCAGTTTTTAAAAACTGGTCGCACATGTCGCGGATCATGGTTTGCTCTTCGGTAAATTCTTCAGGGATAAATGTTTCTGTGTCGGTGCTTTCTTTTACCAGCCATTCGCCGCCTTTAAGAGTTGTGTTTTGTGTTGTGTTAAGTGTTGCTTCCATATAGCTATTTTAAATTTTTGATGTGTGAGATAGTAGTACTGTTTTTTAATTAATTGTGTTGTGATGAGCATTTTTTTGTACCCGGCGGACAGAATATCTATTTAGCTTTCGTTGCGTCGCACTCTTGTACGTTCTATAATTCTATTTAGCAAAAGAATACTCCCTTTGCAATCAACAAGTGTCTGGAAATTTGTAATTCTTCTGCCTTGTCAGGGCGAGGTACGAGCCATCTGTGCGCACTGCTGTAATGAATGATTGAATCTGCCTGCCTTCTTCTAACATTCTCTAAAACAGAACCCACAGTTCCCTCCTGCGTCGGGATGACAAGACAAACCCATCAATTTCTTCAACTAGTCTCATGATCGAAGAGCAGATGCCTCACAAACTGTAAAAAACATTTACCCGCTCAGGTTATCATACACCCTCTGTAGTACTTCCTTACACATTTCAACTTCCTGTTGCGATACACCGGCCAGCGCTTCATTTAAAGTTTCTTCTGCTAAAACCATTGTTTGTTCTTCCAGTGCCTGCGCCGCTTTTGTCAGAAATATTTTATTGATGCGTCTATCCTTATCATGCGCAACCCGCTTTACCAGGTCCAGCTTTTCCAAATTATCTACCAGTCGTGTAATGCTTGGCTTATCCCTAAAAGTAGCGTTACATAATTCCTGCTGGCTTGCCCCATCACCTTTCCATAAATGATACAATACACTCCATTGCTCAATGGTGATTGTTATACCTGCTTCATTAAATTTTTTTTGCAGCCGCCGGGCAATTGCCGTGGAAGCTTTGCCTGTAATGAAACTGTATAATTCGCCTTTTTTAAAGTGGGTAACTGCCATATAGTTGTTTATGCAACTACTTAAAAATACGATACAAAACGGAACCGCCAACTATTTTACACAAAAGATTTTAGAAACAGTAACATATCGAAAAGATTTAGTTTTGGCCGGATGCTTCTTACGTTTTTGACTGCCGGTTTTTTACTTCTTTATGCCGCCCTTATTTTGTTTTATTACACGCAATGGAAGAAGGTGGAAAACTACCAACCGGCTTCTTCAACACCATCTGTTTTTATATCGGTGGTTATTGCCGCAAGAAATGAAGAACATTCATTACCACATTTAATAAGCGATCTATTGGCGCAGGATTACCCGGTTCATTTGTGGGAAGCCATCATCATCAATGATTATTCCACTGATAGCACGGCTGAACTTGTTTCTACACTCACAGGAAGCAACATGCGAATGGTTTTGCCAGCCGTTCTTTCTACAGAATCATCAAAGAAAAGAGCTATTGAAACAGGCGTGAATTATGCAAAAGGAGAGTTGATAGTAATCACTGATGCTGATTGCCGGGTAGGCCCTTATTGGGTTTCTACCATTGCTAAATTTTACGAAGAGAAAGGTGCCGCATTTATAGCAGCTCCCGTAAAGTTTTCGCATGATAATTCAGTACTGCAAATTTTTCAATCGCTTGATTTTATAACGCTGCAGGGGATTACGGCGGCAAGTGTTAGCGCTAACTTTCACGCCATGTGCAATGGCGCAAATTTGGCTTACACAAAGCAGGCTTTTGCAATTGTAAATGGGTTTGAAGGAATTGACAAAGTAGCTACTGGTGATGATATGTTGTTGATGCATAAGATTTGGAAAAATACCCCAGGCAAAGTTTACTATTTAAAAAGTAAGGAAGCTACGGTATCAACCGAACCTATGAAAACCTGGAAGGATTTTTTTATGCAACGTAAAAGATGGGCCAGTAAAACGTTGGTGTATGATGACTACCGGATCATTATAGTGTTAGCATTTATCCTGCTGTTGAATGCCTTATTTTTTGTTCTGCTGATTGAAGCCATCATTAATAAAACATATTGGATTCATTGCGTCGCCTTTTTAGTCGGCAAGACAATCATTGAATGGCCTTTTGTTTTTTCAGTAGCTAAATTTTACGACGAACAAAAGTTGATGCGTTACTT
>JAQBNG010000128.1 GCA_028288675.1 Flavisolibacter sp.
CCAGGCATAATTCGTTAAGCATATTCAATACAGCAAGACGAAAAATTTCTTTTATAAGCACCTAATGTAAAGACATTTTTCAATTGTGCAACCGATTACATAATCTTTTTCCAAAAAAAAATTTGTATAACTATATTCACTACATGTAAACGATTGTATGGCAAATGAAAAAGAAGTAACGATTTATGACATTGCAAAAAAACTTAAAATCTCGCCGGCCACAGTAAGCCGGGGGCTGCATAATAATCCTGCGATCAGCAAAATAACCAAGAAAAAAATTTTTGAGACAGCCGAAGAAATGGGCTATCGCACCAACCATTTTGCACGCAACCTGCGGCAGCAACAAACGAAAACAATAGGTGTCATCATGCACGAGCTGAACAGCAGTTTCATGACCTCCGTTTTAGCGGGAATTGAAAAAATTACTACGGAAGCAGGCTATGATATTATTATCGCTCACTCATCGGAAAGTGCAAAAAAAGAAGCAGCCAATGCCAAAAATCTTTTTCATAAACGGGTAGATGGCTTAATTGCTTCTCTTGCCGTTGATACCGCCGACCTTGACCATTATAAATCCTTTATCAATAAAGGCATACCCATTGTATTTTTCGACCGGGTAGAACAGAATGGAAACAATACCGTGGTTATTATTGATAACGCGAAGTGCGGTTATATTGCCACCAAGCATTTGATTGACCAGGGCTGTAAAAGAATTGCACACATTACATCAAGCCTTACAAGAAATGTTTATTCGGAACGCTATAAAGGATACCAGCAAGCATTGGCAGAAAATAAAATCAAGATAGATGAAAGCCTGTTAATCATATCGGACCTAAGTGAAAAAGCAGGCATAGAAGCTGCTGCACAAATTTTAAAAATGAAGCCCAGGCCCGACGGCATTTTCATCACCAATGATTTTGTGGCCGCGGTATGTATAAGAACTTTAAAAGAAGCCGGCATTAAGATTCCCGAGGACATTGCAATTGTGGGTTTTAACAATGATGCGATTGGGAAATTAATTGAGCCTGCTTTAACCACTATAAATTATCCCGGTAATGATATGGGCGAAATTGCGGC
The DNA here is from genome assembly GCA_028288675.1 of Flavisolibacter sp. Lineage (GTDB taxonomy): Bacteria > Bacteroidota > Bacteroidia > Chitinophagales > Chitinophagaceae > Flavisolibacter. The sequence goes on from JAQBNG010000128.1 coordinate 1,078, forward strand.
CCGTAATCTTATTAATCATTTAAAAGGTGTCAGCAACCTTGAACAAACCAATACCATCATTGTGCGTTCCGATTTGGTTATACGGAAATCATCATTGAAAAAAGGGGTATCATAGAGTAGCAATGTGCCACCATCAATAATAAAATAGAGAGTTTATTACATTACTTACCAGTCAATTTCCTCCTACCACTCGCCAAACTCCCATGCACTCTTATACGAATCATGCTGCTGTGAATACTGAATAAAATCAGCATAAAAATTATGCTGCGAGATCGTAGCGCTATCGCCAATCACCACCAGCTTTTTACGGGCCCGGGTCATGGCTACATTCATGCGACGAACATCAGAAAGAAATCCGATAATGCTATCTCCGTTGCTTCGCACCATGCTAATATAAACAGCATCCCGTTCCTGCCCCTGGAAACTGTCGATGGTATTTACTGTAATAAAGGCAGCTACTTCGTTCAAACCAGGAGATGAAACCACTAGTTCTTTCAACACTTCCACCTGGTGTTTGTAAGGAGAAATAATTGCAATGGATGGAAAATCGTTCAGGGCATAAATTGATTTTAGCCCGGCCACGAACTGCATTAAGTGCTTTAATAAAAAATGGGCTTCTTCGGGGTTAGAAATGCTTGTGCCTTCATACAATTCATCAAAGCCACAGCCGGCAGTATCTATAAAAAGCAGCGGACTGTCGTCTGCAAACAATAAGCGATGTGCAACGGAAGGATGTGCTTTTAATCGTCCCTCATAAAATTCCTTTGAAGAAAAACCTGCAATAGTTTCATTCATGCGGTACTGTTCTTCAAGTAATACAACTGCTTCCGGATAAAGTGCCACTAACTTTTCCATCAGGGTTTTGCTTAATCCCTGCTTAGCCGCTTCAGCCGATTTAATAGTTGGGGGCAGTTGACAGTGATCGCCTGCCATTACAACTTTCTGTGCTTTTAGTATGGGTATCCAACATGCAGGTTCCAATGCCTGCCCTGCTTCATCTATCACAACAGTGTGGTACTTTAAATTGCGGACGGTGTAATGATTAGCACCTACAAGAGTAGCCGTAATTACAGCCGCTTTTGAAATAGTATCATCAATAATATATTGCTCGATTTTTTCAACTTCTTTGCTGATGTTCCTGGCTTCTGCACGGAGTGCTTTACGCTGTTCTCTTTCTTCCGGGCCAAAGCTTCTTTTGTACTTCTGCGCCATGTCGCGATAATCGGCCGCTTGCTTCTTCAACCGTTTTATCTCTTTGAAACCGTTATGGTTTGACATTTTACTGTCAAGTGTTAAAGACATTAATCGCTCCGATACACGGGCCGGGTTACCTACTCTAATAACATTCAATCCTTCTTCAAAAAGCTTTTCACTCAAAAGATCCACCGCCGCATTACTGGGCGCTACTACCAAAAGTTGTTTACCATCTTGCTGGCGCAATGCTTTGATTGCCTTTACCAGCGTTGTGGTTTTACCGGTACCCGGCGGACCATGCACGATAGCAATTTCGTTAGCAGCTAAGATTTTTGTAACGGCGGCTTGTTGTGCAGTATTTAAACTATTATCAGCGTACTGCGAAAGTGTATTATTAAACGTTGGTGGCTTGTCTCCAACCAGAACTTTTACTAAATGACCTTCTTCTTTTTTCTCAGCTAATAATGGTGCCATCTTCATGGCAGCTTCCATTTCGGAATAGCTGTTTTCATCAAAAACAATATCAATACCCAGCTTTCCGTTGCGGCTCCAATCGGGCAATTCATCTGTGCGCAATGTAATTTTTAACCTGTTACCGCTGCTATACGTGATAGTGCCTTCTACCCTGTCCGCCTTCGCGTCGTGATTAGAAAAAAGAGCTGCGGACATACCAAAACGAAAACCATGAAGAATATCCTGGTGCGTAGTGCGTTCCACTTCCACAGTAAGGTAGTCGCCGCGGCCAATTTCGGTGTCTTTTATTGCGATAGGATACCAGGTCATTCCATTAGCCCTGCGATTGACTACCGGCATATTTTCGGTAAGCTCTTTATATGATCTCCGGTCTTCTTCTTTTTCTATTTTTAGTAGCTGAGTAAGCCTTTTGAAATAGTCCATCCGGCAAATGTAGCAGCAAGGGTTATTCTGTAAATAAAAAATGACAATCCCGAAAACCAGGGTTGCCAAATACCATTTTTAAATCAATTTTTTTGATGTGAAGGGATAAACGCGGTTTTAGTTCTTTAATGATCTTGTGATTTATTTTCAATAGCGATAAGAACGTACAAGAGTGCGACGCAATTGGGCTTAATAGATATTCGTCCGCCAAGTTCAAAATCGTTGCTTGTATTAAAAGCAAGAAGGCATTTGTAATTTTTTACTTTTTACGCAACCGCAGGTAACGAACCAAAGATTAGACGCAAGCATAAAGAGTGCTATACGTTTCATAATCCGGCTTTGTTTTATTTATTTGATGTATAACCAACTTTGTTTTTCAATGCTTCGATGGCATTGGCCAAATAAACGATAGGCGCATTCCAGTTGATGGCAATTTCGTTGGAAGCATACGAACAATCATCATCGGTATAAGCGGTTTCAGGTTCAGTGAATTCATACTTGCACTTGTCCTGCATAGCGGGATTGGGGCCACCTGCCAGCAAGCCCGGAACTGGCTCAATCACTCCATCGGCAGTGGATTGGCGGTGGTGTGGAAACATCGTTGACTTGCTGCCAAGCCCTGTAACAAAACAATAGCCGGTAGCATTTCTTCCTAATAAATAATCGAGATTGGTGAGTGCACCGTCAATGTATTTTTTGTCGCCGGTAAGCAGGTAGGCATTGATCAATAAAATGCCCTGGTTACCTGCATTGGAACTGGAGCCCCAGTTGAAATCACGGCGGCTGCCACCCATCACCGTACCAAAAGCATTAGATGAAACTTTATTGAGATATTCATTCGCCATATCTATGATGCGGGCTTTCATTTTGGGAAGACTGTCGGTACTTGTAACCGGAACTTCTTTAGCCAAACGAATGAAAGAATACCAGGCAACCAGGCCTACGTTGTTCCATGTGGGAAGGCTAAAGTTATCGCCGGTATGTTTTGTTATCACTTCATGATAACTTTTTTCCTTTGTTGTTAGATATAATTCTGTAGCGGCCCAAAGCCATTCATCGTTGAAATTTTTATCGCCATACGCACCGGTAACTACAGCAGGTTTAAAACTTTGGTTCATGGCATTTTGGTTGTACTCCATAGCAGGATTTTTGGTTGCCCAGGCCCATGCTCTTTTTGCGGCTGCCAGACAACTGTCGGACAGGCCAGGCAATACTTTTTTATACTTACTTAAAATGCGGCTGGCTTGTGCGGCAACGGCTGCAAGGTCAAGTGCCGCCGCCGTTCCTTTTTGTACCACATATCGAGGGGCTTTTGTAGTTCCTGGCATTACCATTCCATCAAAATCTGCGTTGGTGCATTTGTTATAAACGCCACCATCATTTGGGTCCTGCATCGTCAGCATCCAGCGAATGTTGTAAATGGCTTCATTCAACACATCCGGCACGGCATCGTTGCTTTCGGCGATGTTGGTAGAAAGCGTTTTAAAATAATCGGGGAAGTCTTCAAACGCTGATAACAGGGTACCTGTGCTGATGCCGGAGTTAACGATGTATTTGTTGTAGTCACCAGCATCGTACCAACCTCCGGGAGATGAGATAACCGTTCCTTCGGGACGTTCTTTTGTGGCAGCCGACGGATGGATATAAACCACATTATCAGGATGGCCGGCTGAGCGATGCCACTTGCCTGCATACTTTTCCTCTAAAGGCATAGAGACACGTTGATAATAAAACCCTTTTAAGGTTGATATGGCCGCAGCTTTGTTAACATCATCACTGATTTGAAACACATAAGAATGACCAATGCCTGGAATAAGGACAACAAAACTTCCTTTGATCTTTAGCGGCGAGAAGTCAGCAAGTTTTGTTTTAGTAGAGGAGTTTTGCGACTGCTTTTCATCACTTAACATACCGGTAAAAACAGTGTCGCGTAAGTTGGTGGAGGTTATGTAAAATTTAGTGGCACCTGTTTCGCCTGTAACAATAACAAGCTTGGGTGCAGAAGGATAAAAACCGAGTTGGTTTAATTTGATCCGAGGTGTTACATTCTGAGAAAACACGGTACCGGAAACTATAACCAGCAAACCGGTCAACATACAAAATATCCAATCCTTTATTATTATAGATTTGTTCATACCTGGTTATTTTGAGAATAAATTAATGCTGCCTGAAGCGTTATTAATCATTGTAAGTTTTTCAATGAAGGCTTGCATTTATTGTGCTGTTATGATTATAGTTGATGATTGCAATCCTTCCGCACTTGCTGTCAAAGTTATTTTGCCTTTCTTTCCATTTGATTGTATGATTGCCAAAGCAAGGCCGTTTAATGCTGTATGGCTATTTCCCTTGAACGATTCATGGCTTACCGGGTCGCCGCTGTCAACACCGGCGATAAACCCTTCGCCGGTTATTTTAAACTGGATAAGATTGTTTGCCCGCGGTACCATAACACCATCTTTATCAACAATGGTTGCGGTGATAAATGAAAGGTCATCACCATTTGCCTTAATTAAATTTCTGTCGGCTTTTAACATGATCTGTTCAGGAGCACCGGCTGTTTTTACTTCTTTGGATAAAATAATTTTG
>JAQBNG010000149.1 GCA_028288675.1 Flavisolibacter sp.
GGAAACCATTCTGCATTACTCTTGGTAGCACCGGGCCAGTTACCGGCTTCGCTGAAGCCTAATAAAGCACGAAAAATGTTGAATGATGCAAGCGAACGGGCTACTGAATGCAGTGCTATAGAAATGCTCCATCCGATAATAGAGACCACCATGCCTAAGCGTGTGCCAATGGCGTCCATCATTTTACCGGTAACAGTTTGACCTATCGCATAAGCAATCATAAAAAAGGTGGTGATGAGTGCCAGTGCATTTTTGTTATTTATATCTGCAATGCCAAATTCTTTATAGATGTAAGGCCACATGATATTGATGGCACTACGGTCAATATAATTTATAACCGTTGCCAGCCCGATAAGAGAGATGATCCACCAACGCAGTCCTTTTACTTTCATAAAGCGTTTATTGAATTGAAATTTTGCATTGCAGACCGTTAGTTAATTTATAATTCATTTTTGTTATTCTCAGCTTCAACCTTGTCATCCTTATTAGCAAGCCAAGGATGGCGTGTCCCTCGCAAAGCCTCGGGCCGGGCTATCCGCTGCAATCTTTTTTGCCCTTTGTCATGCTGAGCCTGTCGAAGCATCAGGCAAAGGCCCAAAAAGGATTTCCGCTTCTATCCCTCACGCAAAAAGAACCTCACCCCCTTACCCCTCTCCAACAGAGTTGTAGAGGGGAGTTAAACTCCAATAGTATTGGATTCTTTTCATGTGTTATCAGCTAATGGCTTTTATGTTCCAGCGGAACATTTCGTGGCTAGAAAAGTAATAGTGATTTATTGTTTTGTTGCAGCGCAACAATTTGTGCTTTATCGTCCGCTATTGCACGAAGCGTATCCTACGGAACGCTGATACAACAAACCATAACTCTTTCTACCTACGAAGCGTTCCTATGGAACGAGGAACCCAAAACCCTGCTATCGTAACGATTCATCAATTTTCGGAATCCGATTCCCTCTCCTTACTTCGTTGGAGAGGGCCGGGTGAGGTGCTACTTCAAAAAATCCTCCCGCATAGGGCTAAAAACATCTATCAATACGCCTGCTTCCAAACATACCGCACCGTGCAAAACATTAGTCGGTATATAGAAAGCATCACCGGTTGTCAGCACCTTTTTTTCGCCATTAATCTCTACTTCAAATATGCCACTTTCCACATGGGTAATTTGTGAATGATGATGCTGATGCAACGTTCCAATCCCACCAGTTTCAAACTCCACTTTTACCAGCATCAGGTTTTCGTCATACGCCATGATCTTGCGTTTCATTCCCGGTGCAGTAGGTTCCCAGGGAATGTCCTTATTCTGAATAAATACTTTTGTTTCTGTAGCTTCCATTACTGGTTGTTTATGATTTAAAAATCTTGATTATTGTAAAATTTTATTGTTGTATAAAACAGTGAACGGACCTGTCCAGGTCATTGAACTTCCATCCACTTTTACAGTGTGTTTTGTTGCTGCTGAAAAATCTTTATTACACTGTGCAATCCGCAAAATATCTTTTCCCATCTTCACTTCTGCCACCGTAAAATTTTCATCATTATATTTTAATTCAATAGCTTTTACCAATGGATAAGAAGCGGTAGAAAATTCCCCGATAGGGTCAAACTTCCCGTGTATCTCAATCACACTAGCAAATGTTTGGGCCGCTCCGTTTTTACGAATAATGTAGGAAGGCTCCCGGCGCAGGTTAAAGTCAGGATCATTAGCTCCGGTTCTTGTAAAAAACACCTGCGCAGAATCCTGTATTAAAGAAGAAACGGTATAGTAAGTTCTCCCATTTAAAAAAGTGAATTGAGCAATGGTATCCCGAACTGTTGCTTCTGCCTCCCTCCACAAAAACTGGTAACCATTTTTAGTACCTAATGGTCTTTGCGCTGCTGTTGCGCCTTTATATTTAAACGAAGTATTTATTAGCTGCCCATTGTATTGAAAGGGCAGATCGTATTGATGTTGATTGGAAGAAATAGCGTGAAATAAATCAACGATAATTCTTTTACCTGCAGGTAGGCCTAATAAGTAAAGTGTGCGGTGCAGATCAATGTCAGGATAAGCATTCCGTTCTATTGCGCTGACCACCTGCACAGCCGGGTTGGAAACGCTGCTGAATGCTTTTTCTGCATGATTCTTTTCTGCCACAGCTTCTTTGCCATCGTAGTGACTTTTTTCATCAGCTACTATGGTGCTGTGAGCAATGGTTTGCGCAGCATAGGTTTTATTTTCGGGAAGATAACGGCCACCATATTTTTGCTCAACACCTATAAAACGCACGGAGCCATAATCCTGGAACACTTCTGCACCCTTATCAAACATAAAAAATCCTAACTGGTCGTAATGGCCGTGCGAAAGTCCATGTGATGCATATTTAAAAGTCAGTGTTGTGAGGTCGGCATCTTTACCCATGCGTAAAAAACTGATTCCTCCTTCGTCTCCTTTTGCGCCATCTACATACTCCACTGTTTTGTAAGGATAAACGGTTTTTATATTTTTACTGCTGGCTAATTCTGCAGCGATCGATGCGCCGCCGCGATTGAGCAATACACGATCCTGCTTAGCGGCCACGGTCAATAAACCAGCATCTTTTCCATATGCATCCCAGGCAATATCAATAGCCGTTACCAATTCATTAGAAGTAAAATCCTTTTCCTTCAGCGCATCATTTACAGGCAGGAAAGCGCCATTGATATTTGTTTGCTGCAAGCCGGCTTCCAATGCTTTTTTAAGTATGCTGTTGCGATGGCCAAATATTTTTAATTCGGGCCGGGCATTGTTTAAGGCGTTAGCAAAAATGTAGTAAGGAAGTATTGCATAACGTACATAATAAGGCCCCTCGGTATAATAGCCATCAGGCGAAAAAAGTCCATCTAATTGTGCAATAAAACCAGCCTTCCCGGTTTTTTCTGTTCCATACAAAGCCATATCAACATACTCTTTATTACCGGTAGCAATGCCCACAATACCAACACCGGCGCAAGCCCATACACCATGATTGTGAATAAGGTTAAACCAGGGTTTCAGGTCCTTTGTCATAAAGTCAACCTCCGGCTTAAAGGCGCCATCCTCAATTGTTTTTCTTTCTGCTGGCGTGAATGAATTGTACACAAGGTCGTAGGCCATGCCTGTGTACACAAGCCAGTTGGCATCGTTTAGCGCCTGCCAGAAAATACGTCCCGGTGAACTGCTTGTTGCCTGCGGATGATTTTTTAAAGTAGGGTTGAGCGTTGCATACTTTAGCAAAATAGTTTTCACAAGAGTAGCATAGCGAACATCACCGGTTAAGTTGTACAGCAAGCCGCTGTTAAACATCAGGGTATAATTAGCCTTGTGACGGTCATGGGTATAACCGCCTGCGGGGTCTTTTGGAAAAGGAACATCCACATCTTTCTCCAACCAACTATCTACATCCTTTTTAATTTCAACAAAGGATTTTTGAAGGACAGGATATTTTGTAATGGACTTTTTTACACCTTCCAGTTCTGCTTTGGTAGCAAAGGCAAGCGGGTGTTGTGCATACGCCATCACCGATGATAAAAGAAGAATAACAGCAACGATCAATCGCATTGAAACAAAATTTAAAGGGCTAACTATCTTGCCTGGCAAAAGATGGCTGCTGCGTGAGGGATAGCAGCGAAAATCCTTTTTGTATCCGCACCGGTACAAAAAGATTGCAGCGGATAGCCCGGCCCCGTCTCGGGGCACGCCAAAAATTTATCATCTAATACCTACAAAACAAATATCCCTGAACTAAAAATAGGGTAGAAAAAAGCGGACTTCCAAATTAATTACCGGCAGCGTTACCGGTAACGTTCCCGGTGGTTTTCAGAATAATTTTTCTACTTTGTGGCCCTCAACTCAGGCCTGAAATGATAAAGCCCGCCACTATTAAAGACATTGCTAAAACGCTCAAAATCTCTACTTCCACCGTGTCCCGTGCCTTGCGAAATGCAAGTGATGTTAACCTTAAAACCCGTACCGCTGTTCTTGCTTTATCGGAGGAATTAAATTACCAGCCAAGCCGTTTAGCATTAAGCCTGCAGCAAAAGCAAACACATACTATCGGCGTGATTGTTCCTAACCTTGATTATGTAATTGCCACCATGGTAAAGGGTATTGATGAAGTGGCATTGGAGGCCGGTTACACTGTGATGGTTTGCCAAAGCAATGAATCTTTTGGAAGAGAAATGGTAAATACAAGGCGCTTATTAGATAGCCTGGTAGATGGTTTTATTATTTCTGTTTCCAGCGAAACAAAAGTGTTTGACCACTTTAAAAAGATTCAGCAAAAGGGAATGCCGATGGTTGTATTTGACCGTGTAAGCAGCGATTTAGTGGCGCCAAAAGTGCGGCTTGATAATACAGAAGGCGGTTACCTGGCTACTGAACATTTGATAGAGCAGGGGTATAAACGCATAGCTATTTTAGCCGGACCAAAGAACTTAACCATCAGTAACGACCGGTTGGATGGCTATTTGAAAGCACTTAAAAAATTCAAAATAAAAGTAGAACCGGAGTTAATCAATCATTGCAACTTTAACCAGCAAGATGCGTATGAAACAACGGTTGATTTATTAAAAATGAAGCGCAGGCCTGATGCCATTTTTACCATCAGCGACCGCATGGCAATTGGCGCAATGTTAGCCATTAAAGAAAAAGGATTGCGGATGCCAATCGACATTGGTCTTGTAGGTTTTAATAACGAACCGGTTACTGCGTTAGTTACGCCGGGTATTTCAAGCGTTGAACAACCGGCTTTTGAATTGGGCAAGGCCGCCGCCAAATTATTTATTGAGCAGATGCACCACGAAGAGGATTTGAGCGATGTGGAAAGGGTATTGAGACCGCGATTGATTGTAAGAGAATCATCATTGAGAAAAGCAGGAGTGAGACTACCAAGGGCGAAATAAATTATATAGCTAATATATTTTTTTGTACGACAGATTATATAAAATGAGAAAAACAGGTGGAGTAAAAATCATTCCTAAAAAGCCTAGAACTATAAGACTGTCACGCATGCTTTAACCATGTGTGCAACTTTAAGTAGCTGTACATTGTTTTCCGTAAACCGAAATCATTACGATAATTAAATCAAATTAGAAAACCCTGATGCTATATGTTTTCTTTCCTTAATTACCTCTGGAATCATATTCTCAAAATCACATTTGCTATATTAGTATTAATAGCAACAGGATGTAGCGATCCAAACACTCCATCAATTGATGTTTCCCCAAAACATTTTAAAATTCAAACACCTTTCATATTAAATA
>JAQBNG010000181.1 GCA_028288675.1 Flavisolibacter sp.
GGTATAGGCTTAACGAAACAGGCGGAGAATATATCTCCATAGAACAGGAGCTACAAAACATCAGTGATTATATACCCCTTGAAGAGCTCCGTTATGATGAATCATTACGCCTTAATTACAACCAAGACAATGAAGATATGAAACAGGCCTTGCCGCCACTGTTGCTGATCCCCCTGGTGGAAAATGCCTTTAAACATGGTGTGTCTGAAACAAGAGGTCAACCTTTTGTCGATATACATCTTTCAGTAAAGGCCCGGCAGTTAGTATTTATTGTAAAAAATTCTACTGATGCATTTCCCGAAGAAAAAAGGGTAAAAGAAAATATTGGACTTTCCAATCTAAGGCGACAGCTCGAGTTGCTCTACACAGATTTCAATTTAAATGCTCAACAAGGTGAATCGTTATTTACTGCTACTTTAAAAATTAATTTGGCCAGCCATGTCTAAAATAAACTGCATTATAATAGAAGATGAGCCGTTAGCCGTAAAAGTTTTATCGGATTATATTTCGCAGGTACCGTTTCTGCAATTAGAGGCAACATTCAAGGATGCCATCCTGGCAACTGACTACCTGAGTGATCATTATACCGACCTTATTTTTTTGGATATTCATCTGCCTAAATTAAAAGGCATGGCTTTTTTAAAAACATTGACACATCCACCCGCAGTAATCATCACAACAGCATATCATAAGTACGCCCTGGAAGGTTTTGATATGAACGTAGTAGATTACCTGTTAAAGCCATTTGAGTTTGAACGATTTTTAATAGCTGTAACCAAGGCAAAAACAGGCCGGAGAGAAAAGCCGGGCCCAACGGAAAGCGGGGCGATAAAAGAATACCTCTTTCTGAATGTGCAGAAAAAAAAGGTGAAGATTTTATTTTCCGAAATTGTGTATATCGAGAGCCAGCGTGAATACATCAGGATCGTGACAACAAAGGCGGAATACCTTTCAAAAATGAGTACGCATGAAATGGAGGATCTTTTACCAGCGTCAGGCTTCAAGCGCATTCACCGGTCCTTTATCATTTCAGTAAGTAAAATTGAATCCTACACCGCCGAAGCCATTGAGGTAAATGGCGTATCTATTCCAATTGGCAGGGGCTACCGCGATAGTATAGAAAACTGGTAGTTGCAAGGGTTTCTTTCCGTTGGAAATGGACTGCGTGAAAAAAGAGAAACCGGAACGTTTGAAAATGACTTTCAAGCGTTCCGGTTTAGTGGCCTCGCCGCGAATCGAACGCGGATCCAGGGCTTCGGAGACCCTTATACTATCCATTGTACTACGAGGCCGGTTTAGTTAATTAGTTTATCAGGCAATTGGTTAATTTGGAAAACCGGAACGGCTGTTACCAATACATAAGTCAACCACTTAACTAATTAACTACTTAATCAATCCATGCGCATTGGTGGCAAAGATTTTTACGGCAATTGCGAGCAATATTACACCAAAAAACTTTCGGACAGCTATCAATCCTGCAGGCCCCAGAGCCCTTTCGATCAGGCGCAAAGATTTCAATACAATAAAAATAAATATCAGGTTGGTAAGGATGCCAAACAGCATAGCTGTTTGGGTATTGATGGCCTTTAAAGAAATGATAGTAGTTAATGTTCCGGAACCGGCAATCAGCGGAAAAGCAATAGGTACAACAGTTGCAGCCCTTACGTCTTTTTCGCTTTTAAAAAGTTCCATGCCTAAAACCATCTCTAACCCTAACAAAAAAATTACTATTGAGCCCCCTACGGCAAACGACTTTACATCTAACCCCAGCAGGCTTAAAAAAGGCTCTCCGATATAAAGAAAGAAAATCATTAGTGCACCAGATATCAGTGTAACCCTTGCTTCCCGAATGCCACCTAACTTTCCTTTTAAAGAAATTAAAACCGGGATGGTACCGATAATATCAATAACGGCAAAAAGGGTAAAAGTGACCGTTAAATATTCTTTGAGGTTAAAATCCATGGTTCCGGTTTTTGCAAAAGTAACCTCTTAAAAAAGCCTATACGATTATCAAATCCTGAAAATAAAAGCCCGCTGAACTTTGAGGAGTTGTAAAACAATCGTCGCTTTTACCCTGCGCTTCCGCCTTACCATCCTTCCCTTCGGCAAGCTCAGGTTGACACGGCCGAACAATTGGCGCAGCATATTCTTTAAAAACAACTTCCCCCTTTCTAAACGGAATGGCTTGTGAAAAGATCGGCCCATCAAAAACGAAAGAATGATACTCTCCATTCTCTCCGCAAGGATCAACGGTTGCAGGGAGGTCATTCAGGAAAGTATTATCCAGCAATCTGCCACAAAAGCTTTCGTTTAAGTAAGCACTGTTTACACAAACAATTATGGCTTTAAAGCCTTCCTCGATAAATTGTTCCAACAGCTTTTTCGTATCCATTTTCCAAATGGGAAAAAAACATTGTAACTCATCTTTGGACAATAGTTCCTCGCGGTAAGTTTTGAGGTCTTCCAAAAAAATATCACCGAATCCGCCATGGGTAAAACCTGCATCTTTTAACTTTTGATGTGTTGCATGCACCGCCTCTTCATAAGCCTTCATGCCGGGCATTTCAGACAACTCAATCGTATATAAGGGTAAGCCAATAGCTGCCGCCTGTTGCATCAATAACTCCCTTCGCACTCCATGCATAGCTACCCTGTCAGTGGTGCTGTTTACAGAGGTTACTAATGCATCAATAGCTATTCCATCTTGTTGCGCTTTATGTAAAGCAAGAGCGGAGTCTTTACCTCCGCTCCAGTTGAAAAATGCTTTATGCTTCATTGCTTATTTGATTCTGTTCTGTTATCCACTTTCTCTTGGAATAATAGAAGTTAAAAAGTAAAAAAGTACTACGCAATTTTCTCGAATGCTATAAAATTCACCAACTTCCCTTCACAGTTCCAGACAGGATATTCTTCGACATGGCAATGATAAAGTGAGCCGTCTTTACGATAATTAATGACCACTGTCTTAAAAGGAATTTGCTGCCGAACTGCCTCACGAATCAAAAGCCGTTCTTTATCACCGGTTAGAGGCCCCTGAAAAATTTTAGGCGATTTACCTTTTACTTCTCTTGGTTCATAACCATTCATTTCTTTCAAGTTACTACTGGCAAATTGTATTATCTGCGCCGTGTCGGTAACCAGCACCACCTTCTCTTTCTTCAATAATTGCTCCTCCAGGTTCCAGGTGGAAGCTTTCCAATTCTGCTTCTTTGATAGCTTTTTTATTTGTTGTAAATCTTCACCCTTCCGCATCATTTTTTGATAACCATCCATATAGATATCCCAGCATAGCAATGGTTGAGATGGATAGCCTCTTTTATTAGACATATAATTGGTTTCACAGGCTAACAGATGAAAGCTATATCAGTTCAAAAAAACCAATAGTTATGAGCTATAAAAAAATAAAAAAAAGCTCTTGGTTCATAACGACTAAGGAATATAATAGTACCCCTTCTATCATTCAGCAAAACGTTGCTGCAGGCGTATTTAAAACATAGCAAAAATAGTGTCCATAGTTATGTTTAAGAATGCGTTTATAATACTTAAAAAGTAAAACGTACACCTCCATAAGCATTAAAGCCTGCCGTGTTGTAGCCATAAATATCAGAGTAGGTTTCATCAAAAACATTGCGCAGATCAGCGAACAGCTTAAAGCGGTTTTTGGCAATAGCATACTCTGTGTAGAAATTTACAAGCGTATAAGGCTTTAATACAAGCGGTATTGACTTGAATGTAACAGGATCAAAATACACATCTCTTCTTTTGCCGATATTAGTTACCTGCAATTGCAGAAACAGTGCTTTAGTAAGTTGTGCTCCGATAGAAAAAGTAAGGGTGCTTTTAGGCCGGCGTAGCAGGTTAAAATAGGTCGTGTCCTTACCGGCTTGTTTTGTAGTAACCTTTCCATCTACGTATGTATAAAAACCTTTTACAGAAATCTTATCGGTAAGATTGATGCTTCCATCCAGTTCAATGCCATAGTCCTTTTGGTCATCCTGGTTAATGTAAGAAGATTGAAAAGTTGAAGAATTAAAGAAGAAAGCAATCACATCTTTTACATGACGATTAAAGTAGATTGCTCTTACATTAGCCTTGCCATCTTTGGAAAAAAACTGTGCACCGCCTTCAAGGTTCAAAGATGTCTCAGGCTTCAACTCCCTATTGCCATACTTCGAAAACAATTGATATAAACTTGGCACTTTGTAACCACTGGAAGCATTGGCAAAAACCTTTACTCTTTTGTTGATGAAGTAAGAAGGGTTTACATTAAACGCAGCATTATTTCCATACTCCGAGTGATGATTGAAACGTCCTCCACCTTCAATGTTGAAATTGTTTATAGCATAATTTAATGCGGCATAAACGCCAACCTGATTTTGCTTTACACTATCACCACTTTGTACCGGTTTTGATCTACCAAATGGACTTACCTGCAATGCATTGTAATCTGTGTTTGAGCTGCGGAAGTCGCCGCCGGCAGTAAGCTTGAGAGCATTAAAAGGATATACGATAAATGCCTCTGCAAAATGCTCTGCCGCTTTATACGCTGATTGATTGTAGATATAAAATCCATTCCGGCTTTGTGTTGAATCATCCAGGTAGCCTCGGTCCGTTTTATTAAATTGATACAAAACATTCAGTTGACTTTTCCCTAGTCCAAGGCTATTGCGAACACCTGATTGTAAATTCTTTGCTGTGTAGTTAAAGTCAAGTTCATCTGTAAAAGCATCATTGTCTAACGCTCCGCTGCTTTTACTGTACCTGATAAAAGGTTGAATACGAAAGTTCTTTGCGGCCTGTACACCAAAGCTGGCCTGTACTGCATTTTGATTGTACTTATCACGGTCGAATTTTGTAACCGCATTGTAAGGTTGCTGCGCTTCAGAAAAGCCTTTAGTGCTTAAATGCGAATAACCAATATTGTAATCAAAGGCTTTAGCGGTTCCATTTACTCCTATGTTTCCTCTTTTGGTATTGTAGCTGCCGTAATGCGCCGTCCCTGATACACTAAAAGGTTTGCTTCCGCCTTTGCGGCTTATAATGTTGATAACACCTGCAATGGCATCGCTGCCATACAAGGTGCTTTGACTGCCTTTTAAAATTTCAACCCGTTCAACGTTATCAACCGGCAGGTTGCGAATATCAAAGTTGCTGCCGATGCCGGATGCATCATAAACCGGGATGCCATCAATGGTGATCAGTGTATAATCAACCTTGCCACCTCTTACATAAATGTTTTTTTCCTTGCCCGCATTGCTTGTGTAGCCATTGATAAATACACCGCCCAATTCAGTGATCACTTGTGCAAGGTCGCGGCTGCCAGCTCTTTCAAGTTGCTGCCTGCTAATAGTAATAACCACCTTGCCGGTTTCGGTTGTTTTGGACGAATACTTGTTAGCTGTAACGGTAACATTTTCTAATGAAGCTGTGTCTTGTTGTGCGTGTAGCTGACTGCCGATGAAGAGGGCAGTCACTGCAAAAATTTTTCTCATAAAAAGTTTAATTTTTTTGTGACGGCGCCCGGAAATAAAAATAGAGATAGATAGCTGTGTGCGATATCCTCCCTGCTTTTCCTCCGAAAGCATTGAATTAATAAATAGCAACTGGCAGGTCTTCTGGCTTCGGTTATCAGCACCTTCCCATCTCGTTTAAACCGAGACAGTGGTTGTAGTTGCTAAGCAGGATTGTGAGGTTGTGGGCTACTTGCCACTTGCTACTCACTACTTGCTAACCGTTACAGCTACGGGGATAGCTCCTGAGTTAAACAGGATTCCCTTTTAATGATCCGCCTGAGGCGAACCAACCAATTACGAGGCGCAAATGTATAAGAATTACGTATTCCGAATTTTAATTTTTCATTGATTAGATTAATCGTATTGCAGATTATTTCTGTAATTAACTGAGTGCTACTATTCAGATCGAAAACTTTTAGATGATATAGAAAATCCAACATTGCCAGGCATTTCATTAGATTATAAAAGTTAAATGCGTAGTAGTGGAATATCTATAGCAGTCCTTAAGTCGGGCTTAAGAACCTACTTATTCTTAATATACATCTTGTTCTTTATTATGCCCCACTTGCACAACCTGTGTATAATAGAAACCCGCAGCACGCCAAAGCCATAAACGGCACTTCGTTTAAAATTAATGCTGGACGCTTCTTCAAAATACTTGGTAGGACAGGTTACTTCGGCTATCTCGTAACCGAAATAAATGATCTGTGAAAGCATTTCATTATCGAAAACAAAATCATCGGAGTCTATTTCATAGTTCACTTTTTCTAACACCTCTCTTGAAAAGGCCCGGTAGCCGGTATGATATTCAGATAGCTTCTGACCCACTAAAATGTTTTGCGTAAACGTCAGTAAACGGTTGGCAATGTATTTATAAACCGGCATGCCGCCACGCAAAGCTCCATTGCCTAAAATGCGGGAGCCTAATACTACATGATAAAGATCGTTGGCTATCAACTGTGCCATGCTTGGAATGAGCTTTGGCGTATATTGATAATCTGGGTGCAGCATAATAACAATATCGGCGCCCAGCTCCAACGCTTTATTATAACAGCTTTTTTGGTTGCCTCCGTAGCCCCGGTTTTTTTGGTGCTGAATAATGTGCCGGATGCCTATCTGCCCTGCAAGTTGAACCGTATCATCTTTGCTGCGGTCATCTACCAGTACTACTTCATCCACTATATCAAATGGAATTTCGTTATAGGTTTTTTGTAAGGTTTTTGCAGCATTGTAGGCCGGTAAAACCACGGCTATTTTTTTCCCGTTCAGCATGTGCGGCAAAAATAAGGGCATTCAAATTATGTTCTCCGCAACCAGGAGGTGTTTAGTAGTAAGCCTCTTTTTCTTTATGTCTGTTGTGGTTTTTGTGCTCTTCGTATTCCCAAATGAGGGAACACGAAGAGCATGAAGGCACAAAGAACAGAATGCCCTGAATGAGTACTTACAAAGATTTGCATAGGCTGTTAGTCTATCACAATTTTTTCGGATGCAATCTCTTTTCCAATGATTCGTACTACATACATTCCTTTTGCCAGGGATGGTAACTGAATCGTTTGCAACCCTGCGCCGGTAAACGTATTTTTTTGAAAGACCAAATTGCCATTGCTGGTTACTACCTGGATGGAGTTGATGATCCTATTGGTATTAATGTAAAGCTTTCCATGCCTTACGATTGTTGGATAAACCTGGTAGCCATTTTCTTTTCCATTGATTTTTACAATAGAAGAGTAAGAGCTGCTGCCATCTCTTTCTACAATACGAAGCCTGTAAAATAAGGCTGTACTGCTTGTTACAGCATGTGTAAACGAATAAGAAGTACCACCATTATTTCCAGAGGCTATAACTTCTCCGGCAGTAACATATCGATTGCCATCGTCACTGAATTCAAGAATAAACTTTGCTGTATTTTGTTCAGATGCGGTTATCCATCTTAACTCATTTGCGTTTGCTATTTTTTTACCCGTAAAACTGCTTAATGTAACCGGTAGCGTAATAATAGAAGCTACCACTTTATAAACCACATTGGTGGCTTGCGAAACAGCATATAAGGTTCCATCTTCCCCTTCGCCAAAGCCCACTACAAAATTTTGTAAGCCTGTTCTTACTGTTGGCAAAGGGAAGCTTCCATTATCATTCTGTTTTACTAAATAAATATTGCCGGAGTAAACATCTGCAGCTATGTAATAACCAACAAAAAAAGGATACTCGGTGCCGCGATATACGTAGCCACCTACTACACTTGAAGATCCACTTGCCGGATTATTATAATCAAATAAGGGTGGAAAATAATTAAGCGGATTACAGGTAGCAGCATCAATACCCGGTGTGCGAATGCTTCCCTCGTAACACCGCCATCCATAGTTTTCGCCACCGGCACTGGCGGCAGACCGAAAGTTTACTTCTTCTTTTGCTCCCTGGCCTACGTCACCAATCCACATATCGCCGGTAAGCCGGTCAAAACTCCAACGGTAGGGGTTTCGCAGGCCACGGGCCCAGATGCGTTTATCAAAATTGGGCGTGTTATAAAATGGATTTGATGTGGGTATAGTGTAATAAGGCGGTGTAGTAAAGTTGCTTACATCAATGCGGATCATCTTACCTAAAAGCGAAGTTGAATCCTGCGCATTGTTGAACGGATCATTACCGCTGCCCCCATCACCGGTAGCAAAAAATAAAGTGCTGTCTTTAGCAAATTGCAAGTGCCCGCCGTTATGATTATCAAAAGGCTTTGGGATGGTAAGAAATACTACTCCGCTACCGGCTTCGGCAACATTCGATAAGCCGTTTGCATGATAACGTGCAATGGTTACATCTCCACCTAGATTATTATAGTAAACAAAAAAATACCCGTTGACTTCATATGCCGGATGAAAGGCAGCACTCAGTAAACCACGTTCGCCGCCATAAGTAACAGTGCTACTTATATTTAAGAACGGCGCAGCCTGCAACCCACCATTAGCAGCATCATACACCCTGATAACCCCATCTTGCTGAACAATAAATAAACGGTTCGATCCATCGGCGGCATTCACCACCTCTACCGGTGCCGATAAGCCGGTAATTAAAGAATCGTAAGTAACAGAAGGTTGTGCAAAGGGCTTAACCGCAAAAAAAATACTGCCGGTGAGCAGTAGCAAAGCGTAGAGATTCTTCATACATAAAAGATTGTCTGTAGTTAGCACAAATTCAATGCCTTACCGGGCACTAAACAAACAACCTTAAACCGGTTTAAATATTGAGTGATTTTACTCAATTAATAAACGTTCTACATATTGCGGCTTATTTGTACTCAGCAGCCGTGCAAAATAAATGCCTGTTGGTAGCGACGGCAAGCCAATAGTGATAGTACCCGTTTGATTGTTAATGCCTTTTTCATAAACCGTAACATTGGCACTGTTTATTACCTGCAGCTTCTCATAGGCTTGTGGGGTTTGTATATAAAATGTACTGCTCCTGACAATTGTGGGAAACACTTTTGTAGTGTGTTCCTCATCCAATAATTGTATAGCAGGGGTATAGGCAACAACCGCACGGTCCCTTGCTATGGCAAGACGGTAATATACCAACGCATTGTCGATAAAGGTGTGCCTGAAAACATAGCCTGTTCCTCCTTCTGTTCTAGTCAATTGAACAATACCTGCCCGCTCAAATGTTCTAAGATCGCGGCTGAATTCGACATAAAAATCAGCTACGTTTTTCACAGCACCAATGTTCCACTGAATTTCATTTACACCTATAACCCTGTTTGCTTTAAAACTGCTGATGCCCACATAGCCGTTATTAAAATTAATAGTAGTTGGAAAGGTTGTGTTATTAGCCAGTTCGGGCAACCGGTTTTTATACTCACTGATGCTCCAGTAGTCGCCACTGCTTACGGGCTGTACAATAGATTGAGCACTGGCAATTGTCACGGCAAGTAAAAGAGTAGATAATATCACATTTTTCATAACTCACATTTTTCTGGTTTGTGTAAAACAAAGTCAATGCCGAAACGAAAATTAGCATTGGGCAATCAGCAAAGCTGCCACGATTGCTATTGCTTATTGCCAATTGCATATTAGCTTGCGGTAGCTATGTCATCAATAACATTTACACTCATACAAACGGCTTTGCATTGGGAAGATAAGCAGGCAAACATGCGAATGCTGGAAGAAAAAATAAGAGGCATCAAAGAGAAAACCCAGGTAGTGGTTTTGCCAGAAATGTTCAGCACCGGCTTTAGCATGAAGCCGGAACTATTAGCTGAAAGTATGGAAGGCGAAACAGTGCAATGGATGAAAAGAGTAGCGGCGGAAAAGAGGATAATTCTTACCGGAAGTGTAATTATTGAAGAAGATAACAGCTACTACAACCGCTCCATCTGGATGCTGCCAAACGGCGAATATGGTTATTACAACAAGCGCCATTTATTTGCTTACGCAGAAGAAGACAAGCACTATACAGCAGGCGCCGAACGATTCATTGCATCGGTGAATGGATGGAAGATAAATCTTCAGGTTTGTTATGATCTGCGGTTTCCGGTTTGGGCACGGCAGGCTCCCCCTCGCCAGAAGAATCTTGTTCCACTTCCCTTCTCTAATGGAGAAGGTGGCCAAAGGCCGGATGAGGCTGAGAGGGGGCAGGGCGAGGCGTTTGAATATGACGTTTTACTTTATGTGGCTAACTGGCCAGAGAAAAGAAGCACAGCCTGGAAAACATTATTGCAGGCAAGAGCTATAGAAAACCAATCTTATGTAATTGGTGTAAACAGGGTAGGAGAAGATGGCAATGGCATTTATCATAGCGGTGATAGTATGGTGATTGACCCCCTGGGAGAGATCCTTTATCATAAGAAAGATGAAGAAGATAGTTGCACGATTACATTAAATAAAGAAGACTTACAAACTGTAAGAGAACGCTTTCAATTTTGGAGAGACAAAGATGAGTTTCAGATTCTAACTTAGTATATCACCAGAAATTTAATAAAGCTTCTCCTCTTTATTTGTCAGCCATTGCTATTATTAATTCGTTTATAAAATGCCAACGGCAGCTAACCGTGGCATAGGAAGGCTGTGGCTTATGTTATTTAAAATAGTATCTATTTAACGTTGGCATTTCGCTGTCCCAGAAAAATGCCTAAACTAATTCCTGCTGTTTTGTTTTTGTATTTCCTTCCTTCTTCCGCATAAAATTCATTAAGGTCAGTGGTGTAAGCCGCATTTAAAAATATCCTGTTGAATTCTATTCCGATAAAAGCGTTTAACCCAAAATGTACAACGCGGTATTTACCGGGAACTTTGCCAATTGGTAAGTCATTGTTTTCTGAAGTTTTGAAGGAGTATTTCATGCTGTTTTCCTCCGGTGAATCCTGGGATACGCTAACTGTTTCGGTGAACGTATTTCCATTGTAAAAAATAGAAAGTTGCGGACCTACTCCAACAACGAAACTGCTATTGCCCTTAATGGACAGTTTGTACATCAGGTTCAAAGGAATATCAATGTAGTTGACATTAAGTTTTGTAGTGGTGGAAAGCGGCTTTGATTTTTGGTTGGCAGGAAGGTTAACGGTACTTGCATACAGATCGGTAGTATCATAATGCTGGGTCTGATTAGAGCCCTTTGCAGAATATAAAACTCCCGTACGAAAGGAGAAGTGTTTTGAAAAGGGAACACTTGCTACAACACCCAAAACGATCCCTGTTTTTTTAGAAGATGTTTTTTGGAGTGTATCGGGATAAACTAAATAATCGGGAGTTGTCCAGGCTTTTTGAGCCCCACCCACAAGAGCAATTGAGGTTTGGGCTTTGGAGAATAAAACAGTAAAAAGCAGGCAGAGGCAAAGGACTTGGTTTTTCATGGAGTACAATTAGTTGAACGGCAATATAATATCAAAATGGCAAATTTAATAATGCCTGGCCATTACTCTTTATTGGGCAATAATGAAAGAATTTTATTTAGAAGGTTTGGCCCTGATCAACTCCCTCACCTTCTCCATCTTATAATCCTTATTTCTTCGTATCGCATCAACGGTTGGCAGCGCTAATACTTCAGGCAATATGCCATGCCCTTTTTCTTCCTCCTTATCTATCACTAATCTAAAAAGCGGCAGCCGAAAACGTACACCGGTATTAGGTAAAGTAACATCAGGAAGCAACCAGGCCGAATTACCATAAACGCCGCCGCCGGTTTCTTCGCCTACTACAATTACATCATCCTGGTCTTTCAACGATTTAGTAAATAAAGAAGCAGCGGAGAACGTATTGCCACCGGTTAAAATATAGGTGGTTCCATTAAAATTGTTTTTTGTTTTCGGCTTGAAATTCTTGCCCTCATACAATCCAAAATGATAATTGCCATCCTTTTTCTTTCGGGTTAAGAATTGCACAAACAGCCAGTTAAAAAAACGTTCGCTGCGGTACTTGCCATAGTCGCTGGTTCTGCGCAACGCATACAACGAATCGGCAATTTTAAAAGGTTTGTCTGCTATGTATTTGGTAAGAAGATTAGAGAGTGTAACACTACCGCCGCCATTGCCGCGCATGTCCACAACAAGGTTTTGAAGGTTTAGTTCTTTGATCGTTTTAAAGGATTTTCGAAAGAAGCTGCGTAAACTACTTCCTTTGGTAAATGTATTTACATCCATAAAAGCCGTACTCATTGCCGTATCAATCCGCAGGCTGCGCGCCGCCTCCAGCTCAAATCTTTTACGTTCTTTTTTTGAAGGAGGTTTTGGCGGTGCAACTCTTATGCGTGGTGTATCGGCCCTTGGGTTATAAAGACTTAGTGTTGCCGTTCGCAATTGCCCGGATGTATCAATAAACTCTACCGGCGTTTTTTGTTTTACTCCAAATACGGATGTGTATAGATTTCGAAAGGTGCTGCCATTGCTCAGCGTTTGGTACTTGTGCGTTGTATTAAAGCCATCGGCCGATAGAAAAGAAAAAAGCGAATCAACAATAAAATTCACTGGCCTTCCATCAATGCTTTTTAAGATAACTCCCCTTGTTACATTGCTGTCTTTACGATTAAGGTTAGCTGTTACCATCACCGTATCGGGCCAGGCTTTTATAAAAAGCGGAAACGAAGGTGATTGGCCTCCAAAGTACGTTGCTGCCGCTTTTGAGCCTCTTGCAGTTGTGTGCCCGCAACGGATTTTAGAAATTACATAACTCAATACATTTCTAAAGCCTCCTTCAGTTAGTGAATCAGCAAGCTTGTTTTTGCCTATCTCAAAATAATAATCCATGCTGTCCTTTGGTGTATACCAATACAAGCCTGGATGCGATTCTTCCAGGCTATTTCTAAAAACGCTGTAGTCTTCCTTTAATACTTCCGGTGAATATTTTTTAGAAGGGGTAAAGTTTTTGCTAACTGCACAACTACCAAGGAATAGCACTATTAATAAGCTTAGAGTCAGGTTTTTCATAACGGCAGGCTCATTTAAACGCATTCCACCCTTGTGCGGTAATAGGATGTTTGCCGCCTCCTTTGGTAATGATATTTGCGCCGGCATCTTCATCGGTTATATAGCCAATTACGCTAATGCTGTTTTCGCCGGAGAGTTTCTCAAAATCATCTTGTTTAATTGTAAACAACAACTCATAATCTTCTCCGCCACTCAAGGCACAAGCAGTCGGGTCTAAATTAAATTTGAAGGCAGCCTTGCGGGTTTCTTCTGTTACCGGGATTTTTTCTTCGTACAGTACGCAACCCACGCCGCTTTGCTGGCAAATGTGTAATATCTCTGAACTTAGGCCGTCACTTACATCAATCATAGCAGTAGGTGTGATGCCCGTTTTTTCAAAATATTCTATTACATCAACCCTGGCTTCTGGCTTTAGTATTTTACCAACTGTATAAGTTTCGCCTTCCAGGTCGGGCTGAACCTTTGGGTTCTCCAGGAAAATTTTCTTTTCCCTTTCCAGTAAAGTAAGGCCGAGAAATGCGGCGCCAAGATCGCCCGTCACACAAAGCAGCTCACCTTTTTGCGCTCCCTTTCTTGTTACATATTTATCAGGCGCTACTTCGCCAATGGCCGTGCAGGAAATAATAAATCCTTTTTGAGAGGTAGTGGTGTCGCCCCCTATTAAATCAACTTTGTACTGCTCACAGGCCGCATATACGCCTTCGTAAAAATCGTCAAGCGCCTCCAGGCTAAACCTGTTGCTGAATGCAATGCCAAGCAGAATCTGTGTTGGCGTCGCATTCATAGCGCAGATGTCGCTTACGTTTACCGCTACCGTTTTGTAGCCAAGATGTTTTAATGGCGTGTACATCAAATCGAAGTGTACGCCTTCTATCAACAGGTCGTTTGTAACCACGGTTTGCTTGCCAAAATGGTCAATCACGGCGGCATCATCTCCTACGCCAAGGATGGAGGATACGTTATGTATTTCTATATTTTTTGTAAGATGATCTATCAGGGCAAATTCTCCGAGAGAGGAGACTTCTGTTCTTTCATTCATAACTATTTACGATTTTAGATTGGCGATTGCAGGTTTGCTTTGCTTCCGTTTACCGCCGTATTTATTGAACTGACAATCATAGCAACAAGTTCGTTGCCTTCTTTATACAAAGTTGCAATCTGATCTCTTCTTTCCGGATAAAATTCACCTAAAGTTCTACCTATATAAACTTTCATCTGCTTCTTCCTCTACAATTCGCAGCTTGTTTATAAAATCAGCTTTTGATTTTCCTCTACAGGCTGCAAGGTAATTTGCTCCAATGGATGCTGAGCACCTTACAAGTTGATCAATATAATGTCGTACAACCCTGTCAAATGGAATAGGCAGAAACTGGCTACATTAATGGCAAAAATGTTTAGTTCGTTTCTTAAAATCAATCTTATCCATAACTAAAAATTAAAGCTGCTTCTTAATCTAAAAACTGCAATCGCCAATCTGCAATTATACGGGCCAGCCATTATTAATTACGTCGGTTAACTCATCATGAATAATTCCATTGGTTGCAATAATGCCAGGTTCATAAGGTGAATATTCATCGCCTTTAAGATTGGTAACTTTTCCACCCGCTTCTTCCACCATTAAAAATCCGGCGGCGCTATCCCAGGGCTGTAATTTGTGTTCGTAAAAACCATCAAAACGGCCACAGGCAACCCAGGCTAAATCAATAGCTGCAGAACCTAATCTTCTAACAGGAACTCCTCTGCGTATAAAGCGTTCAAACACCTGGAGTGGACCATTGGGTTCATCTAAATAAGTATAAGGAAAGCCAGTTACCATACAGGCATTTGCCACTTTTTCCTTTTTGCTTACAGAAATACGTTTGTCGTTTAGCGTAACACCCTGGCCTCTTTCGCCAATAAATAATTCATTCATGAACGGGTTATAAATTCCACCCATGATCATTTTGCCGTTATGCTCCAGCCCAATAGAAATGCAGCAAATAGGAATATGATGCGCAAAGTTTACCGTACCGTCAATAGGGTCAATGATCCATTTATATTGCGAATCCTGCACAAGGTCACCGCACTCTTCGCTTAGTATATGATGGCCGGGAAAATTTTTGGTGATAACATCAATAATAGCTTTTTCAGAAGCATGATCTACTTCGGTAACCAGGTTGTTGATCCCTTCTTTGTTGGTGATCTCAAATTCAAGATCAGTAAATCGCCGTATCTCAATAGTAGCGGCATCTATCGCTTGCAGCAGGGTATTTTTGAACATGCGCAAAAGTAAGGGTTTGGGGTTTTGAGTTTAGGGTTTAGGGTTCTTTAATTCTGTCTTTCACTTCTTCATTTATATTGTTATCCTGAGCATAGCCAAAGGACTCGTTGGCCTGTTATTTTATTCCCTTGTTTTTCCTTCATCATTCGTTTGTCACCCCGTACGCAGCCGAAGGCCTAGTTCGTCCGTTCGTTATTCATTCTTCCTTGTTCGTCTGTTCGTTATTCTTTAGGTTTGTCCGCTTAGTAAATAACTGCATTTGACCCTTTCCATTATTATAGTAAACTACAACGTCAAGTATTTTTTAGAGCAATGCCTTTATTCTGTTACCAAGGCCGTGCAGGGTATAGAGGCAGAAGTTATTGTAGTAGATAATCATTCTACGGATGATAGCCTTTCTTATTTAATTCCAAAATTCCCACAGGTAGCATTTTTTCAAAATGAGACAAACAGTGGTTTTGGAAAAGCCTGCAACCGCGGTTTTGGAGAAGCATCGGGCCGATATATTCTTTTTCTTAATCCCGATACGATTGTTGCTGAAGACAGCTTTACTAAGTGCCTTCAGTTTTTTGAAAGCCATCCGGATTGTGGTGCGTTAGGTGTAAAAATGATTGACGGCAGCGGAGCCTTTTTGAAAGAAAGTAAACGGGCCTTTCCATCGCCACAAACTTCCCTTTTTAAACTTGCGGGACTGGCAAGCCTGTTTCCAAAATCAAAAGTTTTCAGTCGCTACCATTTAGGCCATTTAGATAAAGAGCAATCCCACGAAGTGGATGTATTAGCCGGCGCTTTTTTTATGACCAAAAAAGAAGTACTGGAAAAAGTTGGTGTATTTGATGAAGCTTTTTTTATGTATGGCGAAGACGTGGACTTAAGCTACCGGGTACAAAAAGCCGGTTATAAAAATTATTATTTTTCAGAAACAACCATCATCCATTTTAAAGGGGAAAGCACCAGGCGGGGAAGCCTTAATTATGTGCGCATGTTTTACCAGGCCATGATCATTTTTGTACGGAAACATTATGGCGGCGCAAGAGCAAGTTTCTTTAATTTTTCCATACGTCTCGCTATTTGGATAAGAGCTTTTGTTTCTGCGCTTCTAAAATTTTTTACATGGATAGGTATTCGTGTAGTTGATGCGATTATTATTTTGGCCTCTTTTTATATAGCAAAAGAAGCGTGGGCAAAGTTTGTACGTACCGATATTAATTATCCTAACCAGTTATTGCTTGTCTCTTTTCCCATCTTTACCCTTATCTATTTAACAGCCGCTTATTATGCAGGGTTGTACGACCGCCAGTTTAGATTACGGAATTTATTGCGATCAACCCTAATTGCCACGGTTACCTTACTAAGTATTTATGCCTTGTTGCCTGAACAGTATCGCTTCTCAAGAGGTATAGTGGTGTTGGGTGCAATAGCCGCCTTTGTTTTTATAACATTACAGCGATGGCTGCTGGTGAAAGCCGGTGTTTTATCAGAACCTTTTGATGCTTTTTCCAAACCGCATATACTGATTGCGGCCAATGGAAAGGAATTTAGCGATGTTAAAAAATTTTTAGCGGAGAAAGGTTTTGCCGACCGTATTATTGGGCGGGTAGGAATTAACGGCACAACAGAAAATGTAATTGCGCACATAAACGATATGGATACAACAGCCAAAGCGCTGGATGCAAAAGAGCTTATTTTTTGTGCCCGTACCTTATCCTATAAAACATTGATTGCACTAACAGAAAGGTATCATTCATTGGGCTTAAAATTCCGGTATCATGCCAGCAGCAGCAGCAGCATAGTAGGTAGCGATACCAGCACCGAAAGCGGCGAAATTCTTTCCGAAGAAGCGGCTTTTAACCTGGCAACGGCATCTAATAAAAGAATGAAGCGTTTGATAGATGTAGCTGCGTCTATAATTTTTCTTCTTACGTTTCCCGTTCATTTTTTCTTTGTCAGGAATTCATTGCAGTTTTTTGCAAATTGCTTCGCCATAATTGCCGGAAGTAAAACCTGGATTGGCTATATCAATGCAAAGCCTTCGCTTCCGCTTTTACGAAAAAGTATTTTAGCGCCTAATGGAGCAAAGCAACTTTCTCAAAAGCTATCTGCCGAAAATATACACCTGCTCAATTACTGGTATGCCCGCAATTATGAACCGGCGCAGGATGTGAAAACAATTTTCATTCAATACAAATATTTGGGAAGCTAAGTGGCTAACTTTAAGCTGGTCTTAACCCTGCATTTTAATGGCGAGAATTATTGATATTAAACTTCCAAAAGCAATTACCAATGCACTGCGTTTACCTAAGAACGACCCACGCAGCCAGCAGTTGCGTGTATTAAAAAAATTGTTGAAGAAAGCCCGCTTCACCGAATTTGGCCAGCAATATGTTTTCGATAAAATTTTAATGAACCCTTTTGTAAGTAAGGAATTTCAGCAAGTAGTGCCGGTACACGATTACAATAAAATTTATGAAGAGTGGTGGAAGAAAACTTTAGATGGCGTACCTGATGTTACCTGGCCTGGAAAAATAAAATATTATGCCCTTAGTTCCGGTACATCGGATGCCGCAAGCAAATACATTCCGGTTACAAGGGATATGCTGCGCAGCAACCGGGTGAATTATATCCGCCAGTTATTATCCGTTTTGAATTACGACCACCTGCCGCGAAATGCCATGACCAAAGGCTTCCTGATGTTGGGTGGCGCAACGGATTTACAGAAGGGTGCGGCTGGCTGGTTTGCCGGCGACCTTAGCGGCATACTAATGAAAAACCGCCCGTTTTGGTTTCAAACATTTTATAAGCCCGGTGGCCGCATTGCTAAAATAAAAGACTGGAACGAAAAGCTTCACGAAGTGGTTGAGCATGCAAAGGATTGGGACATCGGCTATATAGTTGGTGTACCGGCCTGGTGCCAGATGTGTATGGAAATGGTGGTTGAACATTATGGTGTGAAAACCATACATGACATATGGCCCAACCTTGGCTTTTTTGTACATGGCGGTGTGGCCTTTGAACCCTACAAAAAAGGTTTTGAAAAACTGCTGGGCAAACCAATTGTTTATATAGAAAACTACCTTGCCAGCGAAGGGTTTATTGGCTATAGGAGCCGTGAAGAAGCAAAAGGAATCAAACTTATTTTAGATAACAACATCTTTATGGAGTTTGTACCTTTTGATGATAGCAACTTTAATAGTGAAGGCAAAATGATTGAGAACCCGAAAGCATTAATGGTACATGAGGTAGAAGAAGGAAAAGACTATGCTTTGCTCATGAGTACCAATGCAGGTGCCTGGCGGTATTTAATCGGCGATACGGTACGCTTTGTCAATAAGGAAAAAGCAGAGGTTGTTATCACAGGCCGCACCAAGCATTTTTTGAGTTTGGTGGGTGAGCATCTAAGTGTAGAGAATATGAATAAAGCTATTGAACTGGTGAGCGAAGAGTTCAACATCTCTATTCCTGAATTTGCCGTGATCGGTTTTCCGCACCAAAACTTTTTTGCACATAAATGGTATGTAGCCTGTAATGATAGCGTAGATGCTGATGCACTGATAAAAAGAATAGATAAGCACCTATGCGAATTGAATGATGATTATGCGGTAGAAAGAACCGCAGCGCTGAAAGATATCTTTATTACTGTTTTACCCGAAGAAGTGTTTATGAAGTTTATGAAAGCCCAGGGAAAGTTGGGGAGCCAGCATAAATTTCCGCGGGTGTTGAAGGGAAAGATGCTGGAAGACTGGAAGGCGTTTTTGGCGACTACGAAAGCGGAGGTTGTAGATCCCATGAAATAAACAATAAACTTTTTGTAATAGTTCGATCATAAAAGCTATTACTACTGCCCAAAAGGAAACGCCCTGTTTTTCTGCCCTTGTACCTCTAACTTCGTCCCTCGTATTTTCCGCTTATGCTTGATGCACTTATTAAAGGATTGCTGCTTGGTTTTTGGCTGGCTATTTCAGTTGGGCCAATTGTATTTACGGTTATCAAGCAGAGCCTCGATCATGGCTGGCGGGGCGGCATGGCATTTATTTTAGGCATTTTTGCCATTGATCTTTTTCTTGTCATTACCTGCAATGCCTTCTCGCATTTTTTCTCTATCCTGCTAGATTACAAGCAGCCGATCGGTATTGCCGGCAGCATCTTATTAATAGGTGCTGGTATCTATTACCTGTTCTTTAAAAAGGTGCAAACGGTTTATGCGGGAAAAGAGATTGTTGTTGCGGGGCACGGCTACTATGTGCGCCTGTTTTTAACCGGCGCCGTTATGAACCTGTTGAACCCCGGCATCATTGCTGTATGGTTCAGCACGGCCACTGCCTTTGTTATGTACACATTTAAGCAACGGGCTTTTATTTTCGGGGTGGCTTTATTGGTTGCATTAAGTGCAGATGTTGCTAAAGTTTTTTTGGCTGATAAACTGCGTCAAAAGCTCACGCTTGGCAATATGCAACGCATCAATAAAATAAACGGCTTTATTATTCTTGGCTTTGGTATTGTCTTATTGATTTTAATGCTTGCCAATAAAAAAGTAGGTCACTGATGAAAGCCGCCAAACAACGTTCCCTGGCAGGCCGTATCTGGCTTTGGACAAAACGGATTTTCCTTCTCCTTTTTCTTCTTCAATTTCTTTATATCATTCTTTTAAAATGGGTGTACCCGCCTATCACTATTACCCAATTCAGCAGTTGGATAAGCGGCGATGGATTAAAGCGGGATTATGTAGGTGGCGATGAAATATCCCGGAATATAAAGCTTGCCGTAATCGCTTCGGAAGACCAGGTTTTCCCTGACCATAGCGGCTTCGACTGGAAGAATATAAAAAAGGCTATGGAGTATAACAAGAAAAAACCCAACCGCATTCGTGGTGCCAGCACTATTAGCCAGCAGGTAGCCAAAAATGTTTTTTTATGGCAGGGCCGGGGATGGATACGAAAAGGACTGGAAGCTTATTTTACAAAAATGATTGAATGGATCTGGGGTAAGAAACGCATACTGGAGGTTTACGTAAATGTGATAGAAATGGGCAAGGGAATTTATGGCGCAGAAGCCGCTGCCCAGGCATATTTTAAAAAACCTGCGAAGAATTTAACCAGGAGAGAAGCCGCTATGATCGCCGCTTGTTTACCTAACCCGAAAGTTTATACGGTAAAGCCGCTTCATCGCCAGGTTGCTTCCCGTAGCGGGTGGGTTGTAGGCCAGATGAATTTTTTAGAACGCGACCCTGACATACAAGGGGTGATTCAATAAGTGAGGTTTGCGTGAGGGATAGGAGCGGAAATCCTTTTTTGCCGTGCTTTGACAGGCTCATTTATAACAAAGGGCAAAAAAGATTGCAGCGGATAGCCCGGCCCTTCGCCGGTATAATGCGGCCCCCGCCATGCTCAGTGAGACATTACACCGGCGAAGGGATACGCCCAAATAAAAACTTATTTGTACGCTTAACATGCCACCAGGCTTGCTGATGTATCAAAATCAAACCGACTGTTTTTCTTTCGGCTCAACTACCGGCAACAATTATTTTTGCAGCTTCATTTTTACCACTAATCTTTTCAACTTGTCAATGATTCAATTACAAAGTAAGCTGCCCAATGCGGGCACTACCATTTTTACAACCATGAGTGTATTGGCGCAGCAGCACAATGCCATTAACCTGGGCCAGGGTTTTCCCGATTATAGCATGAGCGAAGAATTGATTGCGCTTGTAAACGAAGCAATGAAGGGTGGACATAACCAATACATTCACATGAATGGCTATATACCGTTGCGGGAAACACTGGCAGAAAAAACTGAGTATTTATATGGCGCAAACATTAACCCTGATACACAAATAACTGTTACACCCGGTGGCACTTATGCATTATATACGGCACTAACAACGATACTGCAACCACACGATGAAGTGATTGTTTTTGAGCCGGCGTATGATAGCTACATTCCGGGTATTGAAATAAATGGTGCCAAAGCGATAACCATCCCTTTAACTTTTCCGGAATATAAAATTGATTGGAGCGAGGTAAGAAAAAGACTTACTGAAAAGACCAGAGCCATCATGATCAACTCGCCTCATAATCCATCAGGCGCTGTTTTATCGGTTGATGATATTGAACAATTAAGAAGCATTGTGAAGGATACGCAAATCGTTATTATTTCGGATGAAGTGTATGAGCATTTGATCTTTGACGGCTTTAAACATGAAAGCATTTTAAAATATCCTGATCTATTAGAACGAAGCTTTGTGTGCTTTTCATTTGGCAAAGTATATCACTGCACGGGATGGAAACTAGGCTATTGCATTGCACCGGAATACCTGATGAAAGAGTTTAGAAAAATCCACCAGTTCAATGCCTTTACCTGCGATACGCCGAAGCAAATTGCATTGGCAACCTTTCTGAAAAAGAGGGAAGCTTATGTAGAACTTGGCGCCTTTCTTCAGCAAAAACGGGATTATTTTCAACAAGGAATGAAGGAAACAAAATTGGAAGCATTACCTACGCATGGCAGCTATTTTCAAATTTATTCATACAAAAATTTATCAGATGAAAGTGAAAAAGAGTTTGCTATTCATCTTACTAAAAACTATGGTGTAGCTACTATTCCGGTTGCTGCGTTTTATCAACGAGAGATAAATAACAGAGTGCTGCGTTTTTGTTTTTCAAAGAAAGAAGAAACGCTGGATGTTGCAATAGAACGGTTGATGAAACTATAATATCTGTAGCGCAGTGTTTATATCCTTTCAGCATAGCTTGCCAAATACAAAACATTTGTCTATTGATAATCCTGCTAATCCATTTATAATCCCAATAATCTGCGGTTACTTTCGTATAAATATTTCCTGTGCAACAACCTCTTTTTTCCCGTTCGCAGTACATCGTCTTTTTTTTACTATTGGCTGTCGTTTATATCATTGGCTTGTTTGTACCCCTGATGGATAACGACTCGGCACACCATGCAAACATCGCTTTGCGAATGTACCTTACCGGCGACTATGTTAACCTCGTTGACCATGGCCAGGATTATTTAGACAAGCCACACTTACACTTTTGGCTATCGGCATGGAGCTATTCAATTTTTGGAGTAACAGGGTTTGCTTATAAGCTTCCTTCTTTTCTTTTTACCATCCTTGGTACCTACTCTACTTTTAGGTTAGGAAGAAAGTTATATAATGATGAAGTGGGCAAATTAGCCGCTTTGATCGTTGCTTCTTCCTTTGCTTATATACTCGCAAACAATGATGTGCGGATGGATGCTATATTAACTGCTTCTATCATTTTTGCTACCTGGCAGTTAGTAGAATGGGTTGACGGGAAAAAAGTTTTGAATGCTTTTGGGGCTGCACTTGGGCTGGCATTGGGCTTTTGCACTAAAGGTCATATAGCTGTGTTTACACCGGCTGCCGGCATCTTATTTTACATTTTGTATAAACGAGATTGGAAGACCTTTTACCATCCGCAACTATTGCTTTTGCTTTTTGCTTTTTGTGTTTTTATTTCTCCTGTTGTGTACTGTTACTACCTGCAGTTTGACTTGCATCCAGAAAAAATTATCCGAGGTAAAAGCGGCCGTTCCGGCATAGACTTTATTTTATGGAAGCAAAATTTTGAACGTTTCCAGGGCGATAGCTTTGGCGCCGATGCAGCGAACGATTACCTGTTTTTCTTTCATTCTTTTTTATGGGCTTTTGCTCCCTGGAGTGTATTGACGTTTGTTGCTTTCTTCAATCGTGTAAGAGGCTTTTTAAGCCGCAAATATGAGTGGCTTACTATAACAACAATTGCTGTAATGGCTTTGATGATTACCTTCTCTGGCTTTAAGCTGCCACACTATCTGAATATTATCTTTCCTGTTGCCGCTATACTTTGCGCTTCTTATTTATTAGAACAGAGCCAGCGTAGGAAAAGCGTAAAGAGCCTTCTTCTTACGCAAGTTATTATTTGTGCTTTATGCCTTGTAGCAGCCGGTGTTGTCAATGTGTGGGCTTTCCCGGTTACAAATGTTTTTGTTATAGCAGGTTTTGTAGTGCTGCTTGCGGGTGTTGTTTTCTTATTACTACGGTTTACAATTACAATGCAAAAACTGGTGGGTGCTTCGGTACTTACTTCTGCCGTGCTCTTCTTTTTGCTGAATGCTAATTTTTACCCGCAGTTGTTACGCTACCAGGCTGGTAACGAAATGGCGTTTGATAAAGCAAGGAAAGCTGATGCAAAGAATATTTACTTCTGGCCGGAAGTTTATAGTCACTCTTTTAATTTTTACACGGCCGAATTACGAAAAGAATTTACCGGTTCTATAATGCAGCGACCTTCACCAATCTGGATTATGACCGACGCTGAACGGTTAGATCAACTGAAACAAAAAGGCTTGCCTTTTATAGAAAGTTATGAGAAGGATGATTACGGAATTACAACAATGCAATTGCCTTTTATAAACCCGGCTACACGAAAAAGAGAACTTACGAAATTGATACTGGTGAGGGTAAAGTAGTGTTATGTTAAGTGTAGTATTTCAAATCTTTATTGGGCGTGTCCCTCGCAAAGCCTCGGGCCGGGCTATCCGCTGCAATCTTTTTTGCCCTTTGTTATAAATGAGCCTGTCGAAGCACGGCAAAAAATGATTTCCACTACTATCCCTCACGCAAGCGCCACGTCGTAAGTAACATTACCATATTCACATATTCAGAAATTAGAGGCGGTCAGTTTGCAGTTAGCAATAGAGGTACAAATATGAAATTGCCTACTTTCTAATT
>JAQBNG010000182.1 GCA_028288675.1 Flavisolibacter sp.
AATTGTTCAAATAAAGATACTCCCGATCCTGTACCAGCTCCTGTCCCACCGGTATCATCGTCAGCGAAAATTGCTTATTGGATGACAAAGGCAGATGGGTCTGTATTATTGCAAAAACAAAGCAATGAATTGACATTATCTTCCCCTGTCAACTCCTATAATTCCATAGAGATTGATAGTACACAGACCTACCAAACAGTTGATGGATTTGGCTACACACTGACCGGTGGAAGTGCTTTTTTAATTAACCAATTACCGGCGGCCGCGAAAGCATCATTGTTACAAGAATTGTTTAGCAGGGATGAAAATGCAATCGGTGTAAGTTACCTGCGCATCAGCATTGGCGCTTCTGATTTAAGTGCTTCGGTTTTTAGTTATGATGATATGCCTGCTGGTCAAACCGATCCAACCCTTGCCAACTTTTCTTTATCCCAGGATACGATTGATGTGATTCCTGTATTAAAACAGATACTGGCGATCAATCCGAATATTAAAATCATGGGTTCGCCCTGGAGTCCGCCGGTATGGATGAAGGATAACGGCAATTCTAAGGGAGGTAGTTTGCTTCCACAGTATTATGCTGTTTATGCGCAATACTTTGTAAAGTATATACAACAAATGAAAGCAAAGGGCATCACCATTGATGCCATCACACCACAGAACGAACCACTTCATCCGGGCAACAACCCGAGCATGTACATGACTGCTTTGCAACAGGCAGACTTTATTAAAAACCACTTAGGTCCTGCTTTCCAGGCCGCCGCCATCACAACCAAAATAATTGCTTACGACCATAATGCTGATCAGCCAAGTTACCCGATAACAGTTTTAAACGATGCAGGAGCCAAACAATATATAGATGGTTCTGCTTTCCATTTATATGCCGGTGATATTTCAGCTTTGTCCACTGTTCACGATGCTCATCCAACAAAAAACTTATACTTCACAGAGCAATGGACAGGTGCTAACGGAACATTTGAAGGCGACCTGAAATGGCATACAAAAAATGTTGTCATCGGTTCTATGCGTAACTGGAGCAAGGTTGCATTAGAGTGGAACCTGGCGAATGACCCGACTTATGGACCGCATACGCCGGGTGGGTGTACAGAGTGTAAAGGTGCACTGACAATCAACAATGGCCTGGCTGCTAAAAATGTTGCGTATTATATTATCGCTCATGCTTCAAAATTTGTTCCGGCAGGATCGGTACGAATCGCCAGCAATATACCGGCAGGTTTACCCAACGTAGCATTCCGCACACCGGAAGGTAAAAAAGTAGTTATTGTTTTAAATGAACTGGCTGTTGAAGCCAGCTTCAATATAAAGCAGAATGGCAAATGGGCTTTAGCTACTTTACCGGTAGGAACTGTGGCTACTTATGTATGGTAGTTCAATTATTGATATTAAAATAAAGTTCATGAAGAAAACTTTCTTATTTACCTTTTTTCTTTTATTGGTTTGCACCAGTCATTTTGCACAAAGCAAGGTGGCCTTTAATGTTACTAATAAAAAAGTAGTTGTTTATACTACTGCCATTAATACATCTTACCGTATCTCCGCCACCGATACACTCCGGTTCTCTAATGTTTTGCAAACGCCGGAAACACAGCCATTCATTTTTATTGACCCTTCTCACAGCTACCAAACATTGGTTGGTATAGGAGGTGCGCTAACAGATGCATCGGCTGAAACGTTTGCCAAACTTCCCGTTAACAAACAGCAAGAATTTTTAGAAGCTTACTATCATCCCCAAAAAGGAATAGGCTATACTCTTGCCAGGACCAATATAAACAGTTGCGATTTTTCAAGCGACACCTACACATATGTGAATGATGGCGACAAGGAATTGAAATCATTTAACCTGGCACATGACCAGAAATATAAAATGCCTTTCATTAAAAAAGCAACACAGGTAGCCGGTGGAAAACTTACGATGTACGTAAGCCCGTGGAGCCCGCCAGCCTGGATGAAAGACAATAACAATATGCTGCTGGGTGGGAAATTAAAACCTGAATTTTATAACAGTTGGGCCAACTATTATGTAAAGTTTATTAACGCCTATGAAAAAGCAGGCATTCCTATTTGGGGGCTATCGGTGCAGAATGAACCCATGGCAAGACAAACATGGGAGTCGTGCATTTACACGGCGGAAGAAGAAAGAGATTTTATTAAAAACCATTTAGGGCCAACCCTTTTAAAGAATGGCTTGCAAAATAAGAAGCTGATTGCATGGGACCATAACCGCGATTTAATTTATCAAAGAGCCAGCGTTATTTTAAACGATCCTGCTGCTGCAAAGTTTGTATGGGGCATTGGTTTTCATTGGTACGAAACCTGGACCGGCAGCCCCATGCAGTTCGATAATCTTAGGTTGGTCAATCAATCATTCCCCGATAAAAAATTAATTTTTACTGAAGGGTGCCAGGAGAAGTTTAACCTGGATAGCGTTTACAATTGGTCTTTAGGTGAAAAGTATGGCTACTCTATGGTGAATGATTTTAACAGCGGCACGGTAGCGTGGACAGACTGGAATATTTTATTAGATGAACGAGGCGGTCCAAACCATGTTGGCAATTTTTGTTTCGCTCCCATTCATGCCGACACTAAAAAAGGCACACTGATTTATACCAATGCCTATTATTACATGGGCCATTTTTCAAAGTTCATCAGGCCGGGAGCTAAACGTATCAGCAGTTCATCTAACCGGGGACAATTATTGACTACTGCGTTTAGAAATGAAAATGGCAAATTGGTTGTTGTAGTTATGAACCCGACTGGCGAAAAATTTCCTTATAAATTAATTATCGGCAACAAAGCGGCCGATGCTACCAGCCTTCCCCATTCCATTGCAACCCTGGTTATTGAATAAATCATTGAAAGTAGATGCTATGCGAAAATTAAATACAGTCATAATTATTTCCATTTGTTTAGTACACTTTTCTTGTAAAAAGTCCTCGTCGGGTGATGGCCCTGTACCAACGCCGGCTCCTCCTGTTCCATTTAACCTGTTGAGTTCCAGTTTAAACAACCAGCCGGCTGCCGCAACCACGTATAATGTTAATCATACACCCGTAATACAATTAAATTTTAGTGGTAAAATTGATAAGAACACGGTAGGAGGTGCTGTCAACTTTTCGTCTGCAAATGGCGCTGTTGGTTATACAACTTCTTATGCAAATAATGATAGCAGTTTATTGATACAGCCATCAGTTAAATTAAACCCTATCACTAATTACAACTTCACTTTATCTACCGCACTAAAATCGTCCACCGGGATTGCCGTAACTGCCGGTACAAATTTTAAATTCCTCACGCATATAGATTCATCGGATAAATTTCCCTTGATTACCGATACGGCCTTAGTTCAGTTAGTGCAGCAACAAACTTTTAAATACTTCTGGGATTTTGGCCATCCAATTAGCGGTTTGGCAAGAGAAAGAAATACATCCGGCGACCTGGTTACTTCAGGGGGTTCAGGCTTTGGTGTGATGGCTATAATTACAGGCATTCATCGGGGCTTTATCACAAAAGGACAAGGCTTGGCACGATTGCAAACAATGGTTTCTTTTTTAAAGAATACAGCACAACGTTTTCACGGTGCTTACCCTCATTGGCTCAATGGCGCCACAGGTGTTGTTATTCCTTTTAGTGCAAAAGATAATGGTGCCGACTTAGTTGAAACCTCCTACCTCATTCAAGGGTTATTATGCGCAAGGCAATATTTTAATTCATCCGATCCGACAGAAGTGGCGTTGCGCAATGATATTAATTCAATTTCTAATAGCGTTGAATGGAGCTGGTTTCGCAAGAGTAATGAGAACGTTTTGTACTGGCATTGGAGTCCCAATTTTGCCTGGGATATGAACGTGCAAATAAGAGGATGGAATGAAAGCCTG
Source organism: Flavisolibacter sp. (assembly GCA_028288675.1). Taxonomy (GTDB): domain Bacteria; phylum Bacteroidota; class Bacteroidia; order Chitinophagales; family Chitinophagaceae; genus Flavisolibacter. Next base: position 3,897 of record JAQBNG010000182.1, read on the forward strand.
ATCACGTATGTATTGGCAGCTTCCTCTCCTGCCTTTTCTATTCCTAAAGTTGTATATGACAATGGTTGGGCAGGCAATGGGGCCATGCGGAACAATGCCATTTATTATGGCTATCAACTTCCCCTGGGGCCAAATTTGGGTGGGCCTTTGTTCTTTGCACATTATTCTTTTCTTGGTATAAACCCTTTTAGCTTAACCGATGCATATGCTAATTATGGAACACAGAATACTAATCATACCAAAATAAATTATGAATACTGCAAGGTCAATCCAAAAGGCTGGTACGGCTACAGCGATCAGTGCTGGGGACTGACGGCAAGCGATATTCCGGGTGGTTATTCAGCATCATCGCCAACAAATGACCTGGGCGTAATTGCACCGACAGCCGCACTATCCTCTTTCCCTTACACACCCGCAGAAAGCATGAAAGCATTAAAGTTCTTTTACTATAAACTTGGCGACAAACTGTGGGGAGAGTATGGTTTTAAAGATGCATTTAAATTAAGCGATCCGTGGTTTGCTGATTCATATCTGGCCATTGACCAGGGGCCAATTGTAGTGATGATGGAAAACTATCGCAGCGGCTTGTTATGGAATTTATTTATGAGTTGTCCTGAGGTAAAGACTGGTATGACTGGCCTTGGTTTTCAAAGTCCACATCTTTAATCATTATAAAATGACCACTAAGCCGATCCTGTTATTTGCTGCTTCTTTTATTTTATTTAGTGCTTGTACATCCTCCCAAAAAACTCAAAAAGAGACCGTGCATTTTTCTGCAGAAGATGATGAAATCTTCACCGGTGTACAACGAACAACCTTCCAATATTTCTGGGATGGTGCGGAACCTAATAGTGGGCTGGCCAGAGAGCGCTATCACATGGATGGCATTTATCCGCAGAACGATAAAATGGTCATTACATCAGGCGGAAGCGGTTTTGGTGTGATGGCAATTTTGGTAGGTATAGAAAGGGCCTTCATCACACGGCAACAGGCTGTTGAACGGTTTGAACGTATCCTCAATTTTTTGGAGACTGCTGACCGTTTTCACGGAGCCTGGCCCCACTGGTGGAATGGTGAAACAGGTAAAGTAAGACCATTCAGTAAAAATGATGATGGCGGTGATTTGGTGGAGACATCGTTCCTCTTGCAAGGACTGCTTTGCGTACGTCAATACTTTAAGGATGGTGATGAAAAAGAAAAAGCCATTGCATCAAGAATAGATAAATTATGGAAAGAGGTAGAGTTTGACTGGTACCGCAATAAAAAAAATGTTTTATACTGGCACTGGAGCCCCAACAACGGCTGGAAGATGAATTTTGCAGTTACTGGTTATAATGAATGTTTAATTATGTATGTGCTGGGCGCCGCCTCTCCTGCGCATAGCATACCGGCAGAAGTCTATCACGAGGGCTGGGCTAAAAGCGGTAAAATTAAAGACACATCAACCGCTTATGGACATACGCTGACACTATCGCACAACGGAGCACCAAAGTACGGCGGATCGCTTTTTTGGTCGCATTACTCCTATTTAGGTTTAGACCCAAGGGGATTGAAAGACCGCTATGCAGATTACTGGCAACATAACAAAGCGCACACACTCATCAATCATGATTGGTGTGTTGATAACCCTTTAAAATACAAAGGTTATGGACCGGATAGCTGGGGACTTACAGCGGGTTATTCAGTTAAGTTCTACGCCGCTCATGCACCCGGAGAAAAAGAAGACCACGGGGTGATTTCTCCGACCGCTGCTTTATCATCCATGCCTTATACGCCTGAACAATCTATGCGGGCTATGCGACACTGGTATAAAACTATGAAGGATAGTATTTATGGCCCGTTTGGATTTTATGACGGCTTCAGCGAACATTATAACTGGTATCCAAAAAAATACCTGGCTATTGACCAGGGGCCTGCAGTAGTAATGATGGAAAACTACAGAACCG
>JAQBNG010000248.1 GCA_028288675.1 Flavisolibacter sp.
CACGGTTGTTTTATAAACTATAGGCAAGCTATTCCTCCAAAGCCCGCTTTTAAAGTCAATGGTGCATGAACTGTTAGTAATGTGGTATGAAGTGGGCAAGACATGATTTTGGATTTTTTATGCTAACGGACGGTACTACTATGAATCGTCTGTTGCGTCGCACTCTTCAGGGTTCTATAATCCTATTCAACTCAATTAAGCCGCAGCAAACCCAGTCTAAAGTTAAATGTCAGCCAGCTAAGCTGCAACAGCGTGTAATGAGCTGCGATAAATGCTTCGTATTTACAGAAGGCTATATTGAGATAGTCACCCGGCTCCGTAAGTGCCATCTGATCTATGGCTTTGAACACGGGGCACCTACTGAGCCGGCGATACTCGCCAAACTCTTCGCCTGGGATGGGATTCGCACTGTTCTTTCCATACATTTGTCCGCTATGAAGGATCCGATTTCTTTTGACAATACGGAGATTGCATTTGCGCCTAAAACTGCCAAAGAATTACAAGGCGCTCAATTTCTTTTTTCGATGATGGGCAAGCCCTTATTGGTAAAGTTGGGTACCCGTTTAGCACCCTGGAGTATTAAAGTGGGCCTGCCTGTGAAAGGTCTGATACGTAAAACTATTTTTAAACAATTTGTAGGTGGCGAAACCCTGGAAGAAATTATCCCGGTGGCAAAAACATTGGGTGAGTACAATGTGCAGGTAATACTTGATTATGGCGTGGAAGGCGCAGAAGGCGAAACCGCTTATGATCATGCAAGAGACGAATTTATACGGGTAATACAGTTTGCAGGCACGCAGCCCAATGTTCCTTTTATGAGTGTAAAGGTTACCGGGTTTGCACGGTTTAGCCTGCTGGAAAAGTTGGATTCTCTAATGCATGATGCTCCCGAAGATTCATTGATAAAAAAGTATAACAGGGCCATTTTACTGCTTACTGCTGATGAAGTAAATGAATGGCAAAGAGTGCAGGAACGTTTTCGTAAAATTTGCGAAGCTGCTACAGCGTCAAACGTTGGTGTGTTGGTAGATGCGGAGGAAACATGGATACAGGACCCTGTGGATGCTGTTACGATGCTGATGATGGATGAATACAATAAAGTGAAAATCCTTCTTTACAATACCATCCAATTATACCGCCATGACCGATTAGATTTTTTAAAAAAAAGTTATGAGGCTGCACTGGAAAGAGATTTCATATTAGGTGCCAAACTGGTTCGTGGCGCCTATATGGAAAAAGAAAGGAAGAGGGCTGCGGAAAAAAATTATTTATCTCCTATTCAGCCAACAAAAGAAAGTAGTGACAAAGACTATAATGAGGCGGTGCGTTTTTGCATTGATCATTTGGAAAACATTGGTCTAATAGTAGCCTCTCATAACGAGAACAGTAATTTACTGGCAACACAGTTATTACAGGAAAGAGGCTATGCATTAGATCATCCGCATGTACATTTTAGCCAGCTCTATGGCATGAGCGATAACATTACTTTTAATTTAGCAAAAGCGGGTTGCAGCGTAAGTAAATATTTACCATTTGGGCCTATTAAAGATGTTGTGCCTTACTTAATGCGGCGTGCACAGGAGAATACTTCGGTAGGCGGACAAACGGGGAGAGAATTGGGGTTGATAAAGAAAGAGCTAAAGAGACGAAAAGTCTGACAGTTTTATATTTTACATTTTGTATTTTGCATTTTACATTTTCAGGGCTGTTAGCTCAGTTGGTTTAGAGCATCACGTCGACAACGTGAGGGTCGCTGGTTCGAGCCCGGCACAGCTCACAAATAAAAAAGCCTTGTTCTTCAAGGCTTTTTTATTTGTGTTAACCCAATGTATTTTCATCAATTACTGGCTACAGGCTTACACCATTTCCTCCCTCAATACTTCCCGTTTAAACTTACTCCTATACTGCAACGGAGATAAACCTGTAATTCGTTTAAAGGTTCCTCTAAATGCTTTCGGATCTGTATAGCCAACGTTATACATTACTTCATTCACATTCTCTCCCGATGATTCGAGGCTCATTTTCGCGGCTTCCATTTTTACCCGTTGTATATATTCAGATACTGTATTGCAGGTAGCTTTTTTAAACCTTCGCTCAAAGGCCCTGCGGCCTACAGCTAACATTTCCGTTAGTTGTTCAATAGATATTTTATCGGCGTAATTCTTCTCAATATAATCCTGTGCTTTTTTTACCAGGCCATCTTCATGAGATTTCTGTCCCTGGAAAATAGTAAACGATTGCTGGTCTTCCCGGTCAATTTCTATAGCAAAAACTTTAGCAGAAAGAATGGCCATGTCACGGCCTGCATATTTCTCAATAAGATGTAAAATAAGATTGAGATAAGAGAAGGCGCCGCCGCTTGAGTAGATGCGGTGTTCATCTGTAATGATCTTTTCTGTAACAAGATTTACATCTGGAAACAACCGCCTGAAATCATTGGCTGCCATCCAGTGTGTAGCGCATTTTCTTCCTTTTAATAAACCCGTTGAGGCCAGTAAAAAAGCACCCATGCAAAGGCTGGCTACTTCAGCCCCGTTTTCGTAATGCTTTACAATCCATGGTATAAAATCGCGATTGGCCTCTACTGCTTTTTCTATATCACCATCCAGTGCCGGAATAATAATCAAGTCTGTTTTTTTTACATCATTTATCAAGGCGCCATTATGCGCAGTAAACTGGCCGCCTGTTAATGAAACTTCCTCCGTAAGTCCTACCAGTTGCACATTGAAAAGTGGTGGTTCTCCCTTCGCCATAAAAAAATGATTTACCTGTGTAAATAACTGCCGTGAACCTTCGAGGCTGCCTAAGATTGCACCCTTTGGAACTAAGATGGAGATATGTTTCATGGCTTGAAAGTAAGAAAAACAATTGTCGCAATCAACCCTTTTATTGCCGTAAATGCACCCGTTAGTATAGATTGTAACAGAGTAGGTTTGTGTTGAACTTGTAAAACAAATAACATGGAAACCAAGCCAGTCAGTAACAGGATGTATTCTCTCATTGTTCTTTACGATATGCACACAAAATTTTTCTCCAATGCTCTTGATGGTATTTCTAACAAGGATGCGCATCAACGCCTGAATACGAAAGCAAACCATATTGCATGGCTTGCCGGTAGCCTTGTAGAGCAGCGGTACGAAATTGCCAATGAGTTAGGCTTTACCGGCAAGCAGGCGGCAGAAGAACTCTTTAAAAATAACAAAGGCATACAGGAGGACATTGAGTATCCGGCGCTGGAGACATTCAAAAAAGATTGGGAAAGCATTACACCCGTGCAAAGAGATTTATTTATGAACGTAACTGATGCCAAACTTGATGAAACTTTTGAAATGATGCCGGGAATGAAAATGACCTACTATGAACTGGTAACGTTTATTATTTATCGCGAAGCCAACTGCATTGGACAGCTTGCTTTATGGAGAAGGTTGTTGGGATATGAGGCGATGAAGTATATGTAGTGAACGATGAATGGTGAGAGTTCAAAACATCACATTAAATTCAATGCTGCAAGACATACAATTTATAAACCACTAAAACAACCAACATGAAAATCTTAAAAAGAATCCTGCTTGTTGTTGCTATCATTATTGGCATTGCCTTGATAGCTGCATTATTTGTGAAGAAAGACATGGATGCTGTGCGGGAAGTCACTATCAATAAACCGAAACAAGATGTGTTTAATTACGTGAAATATTTAAAACACCAGGAAGCATACAGCAAATGGGAAAGTATGGACCCAGCTATGAAAAAAAGCTACCGTGGCACCGATGGAACTGTCGGATTTGTATCAGCATGGGACAGTGAAAAAAGTGATGTAGGTAAGGGTGAACAAGAGATAAAAAAGATAGTTGAAGGGAAAAGTATGGATACTGAACTCAGGTTCTTGGAGCCTATGGAATCTACGGCTACATCATCTATTACTACCGAGAGTGTTACGCCAGGTGCAACAAAAGTAAAATAGGCATTTAAGGGTAAGATGAATTACCCGTTTAACCTGATGGGCCTATTTATGAATATGGAGAAGATGATCGGCGATGATTTTCAAACAGGGTTTAACAACCTAAAGACAGTTCTTGAAAAGCAGTAATCAATTCAACACATTTTAATTTAAAAAAGATGAACATCTTACTAATTATCCTGTCAGCGATCGTAGGTCTTATAGCATTGTTGTTACTGATAGCCTTATTTGTAAAAAAAGACTACGTTATTGAAAGGGAAATAACAATTGGCAAACCAAAGGCCGACGTTTTCAATTATATCAAACACTTGAAAAATCAAGACCATTACAGCAAATGGGTGATGACAGACCCCAACATGAACAAAACATTCACTGGCACTGATGGAACGGAAGGTTTTATTTACGCCTGGGACAGCACCAATAAGGCTGCGGGTAAAGGCGAACAGGAAATAAAGAACATTACCGAAGGTGAAAGGCTTGATGTTGAAGTGCGGTTTGAAAAGCCTTTTGCAGGCATTGCCAACACACCTATGATAACAGAGGCAATACACGCCAATGGAACAAAGCTTAAATGGGGAATGAATGGCCGGTCGAAATACCCAATGAATTTGATGAATTTATTTATGGCTAAGATGCTTGGTAAGGACCTGGAAACGAGCCTTACCAACCTGAAAATAATCCTGGAAAAGTAAAGCGATTGTTATGACAAAAGAACCAAACGAAAAGCTCGTTACAACTATCGATGGATACGTAACAGGCTTTCCAAAAGATGTTCAAAAAATTTTGGAGCAGGTTCGTGCTACTATAAAAAAAGCAGCTCCGGAGGCAGAAGAAAAGATCAGTTATGCCATACCCACCTTCACCCTTAATGGAAAGAACCTGGTTCATTTTGCCGCATTTAAATACCATATTGGGTTCTATCCGGCACCTACAGGAACTGAAGCTTTTAAAAATGAGTTATCTGTTTATAAATCGGGAAAAGGATCGGTACAGTTTCCACTTGATCACCCAATGCCGGTAGGCTTAATAACAAAAATTGTAGCGTTCAGAATTAAGGAGACATTCGAAAAGGAAAAAGTAAAAAAGGCCGGCAAACCGGTTAGCCTAAATAAACCCACGGATGAAGAACAGGTGATCACCTGGATGAGTAAACTTACACCTGCCGTGAAAGATGAAATTGACACTGTGCGAAAAATTATTAAGTCGGCTAACACAAAGCTCAGTGAACGAATAAAATGGAATGCACCAAGCTATTATTATAAACAGGATATACTAACATTCGGGCCCTATAAACAAGACAAAATTTTACTGGTATTTCATCATCCGGCGGTAGTAAATGTAAAGGCTGAATTATTAAAAGGAGAGTATAAAGACAGGCGGCTGGTTTACTTTAAAAATGGTTCCGAAGCAGTAAAAAATAAAAAAGAACTGACAAGAATAATCAATGAAATAATAAAAATATTAGACAATTAATAACCCCTAAAAATCTAACGATTATGCAAAAGATCAATTTTTCGACCAGCATCAATGCACCTAAAGAAAAAGTATGGGACATACTGTGGGATGACGCCTCTTATCGTAAATGGACCACTGCATTCAGTGAAGGCTCTTATGCAGAAACTGATAACTGGAAAGAGGGCACAGAAGTAAAATTTCTTGATCCGAAAGGCTCTGGAATGATAAGCAGGGTTGCCGTCAACAAACCAAATGAGTTTATGTCGTTTGAACATTTGGGAGAAGTGAAAGACGGAGTGATAAATAGGGACAGCGATAAGGTAAAGCAGTGGGCAGGTGCAAAGGAAAATTATACGCTGAACGAAACAGGGGGTGTAACAACTCTTGATATTGAAATGGACACTGCCGAAGAGTATAAAGATATGTTCTCACAGATGTGGCCCAAGGCATTGGAACAAGTAAAAGCATTGGCAGAAAATTAGAAATGAGCGAATACAAATCAATTTAAAAATTATAAGGATGACAAAAGACATTTGGATCAATCTGCCTGTAAAAGATGTAAATAAATCAAAGGAGTTCTTTTCAAGCCTTGGGTTCCGGTTAAATACGCGAATGGGAACCTCTGCTGACTCTGCATCGTTCTTTGTTGGAGAAAAAAATGTTGTTCTGATGCTTTTTTCTGAAGCAATGTTTAAAGGATTTACTGCCAACGAACTTGCCGATACCAGCAAAGGAACTGAAGTGTTATTTTCTATTGATGCAGAAAGCACCGAAGAAGTTGATGAGATGGCAAAGAAAGCGGTTGACGCCGGAGGGATTTTGTTTAGCAAGCCCGCACTTAACCAGGGCTGGATGTATGGATGCGCATTTGCTGATTTAGATGGTCATCGCTGGAATGTGTTGTACATGGACTTCAGTAAGATGCCGCAGCAATAATGAAAAAAAACTTTAGGAACCAGTATTCTTAACATCAACATTCTATTTATGGCAATACAAAAAATAACTCCCTTCTTATGGTTCGATGGAAAGGCGGAGGAAGCTGCAAACTTTTACACGGCTGTTTTTTCTAATTCAAGAATTGTTACTATGAAGCCTTGGCCGGAAGGAAGCCCTTTCCCGGAAGATCAAATAATGAATGGGACGTTTGAATTGGATGGGCAGCAATTTTATGCTTTTGATGCCGGCCCGATGTTCAAGTTCAATCCGAGTGTTTCCTTCTTTGTGGTTTTCGAAACAGTTGAAGAAACAGATGCTGTTTGGCAAAAGCTTACAGAAGGCGGCAGTATAATGATGCCGCTTGACAAGTACGACTGGAGCGAAAAATATGGCTGGGTGCAAGACCGGTTTGGTATTTCATGGCAGGTATCTTTTGGTAAGATCAGTGATGTAGGACAAAAGTTTACACCTTCACTTCTTTTTACAGGAGAACAGTATGGCAAAGCAGAAGGTGCGGTAAACTTTTATACTTCTGTGTTTGATGATTCTACCATCGCTGGAATTGTGAAATATAAAGCAGGCGAAAATGGGCCGGAGGGCACAGTGAAACATGCACAGTTCAGTCTTGCAGGGCAAACGTTTATGGTAATGGATAGCTCTGCGCCACATGGTTTTAAATTCAATGAAGCCATCTCTTTTTTTATAAGCTGTAAAACACAGGAAGAAGTAGATAAGTTTTGGAATAAGTTGTCGGAAGGTGGGCAAAAGTCAAGATGCGGATGGCTGAAAGATCAATTCGGTGTATCGTGGCAAATTGTTCCTGATGCTTTGCTAAATCTAATGGGTGACCAAGATCGTGTTAAAGCAAAAAGAGTAATGGATGCCATGATGAAAATGGATAAACTTATCATAGCAGATTTAGAAAAAGCCTACGGGCAAGAATAACTAAACGCTGCACATAATTCTATTAAACAATCATTTTAAAATTTTAGCAATGGCAACAAAAATTTTCGTCAACCTGGCGGTTAAAGACCTTGACAAATCAAAAGAGTTTTTCACTAAAATCGGCTTTACCATCAACCCGCAGTTTACCAATGAAAGTGGTGCCTGCGTAGTGATTAGCGAAGATATTTATGCAATGATCCTGAGGGAAGAATTTTTTAAAACCTTCATAGCGAATAAGGATATTTCTGACGCAACAAAAACTACGGAAGTGTTAGTTGCCTTATCCGCTGACAGCAGAGAAAGCGTAGATGAAATGGCTGACAAAGCTTTAGCAGCCGGTGCAACTCATCAAAGAGATGCGGAAGATCATGGCTTCATGTATAGCAGAAGCTTCCAGGATTTGGATGGCCACATTTGGGAAGTGTTTTGGATGGATATGGCTGCAGCGCCTCCTGCTCCGGAGCAAACAACGTAAACCTCTGTAACCTGTATTTGCGTAAGGGATAGAAGCGCTATCCTTTTTGGCCTCCAAAAAGATTGCAGCGGATAGCCCGGCCCGAGGCTTTGCGAGGGACACGCCCAAGTTAAGATCTGCTATAGTGCACTTGGCACAACGCTACTTACTGATTTTTTTCCAAAGCCATTCGTTGGCGTTTATCCTGCTTTCTAATCTTTCTTCCACATCATCGGGCAGGCCATCAAAAAAATTGATGCCGGTAATACGCTCAACGCTATCAACAGAAACTGCGAAGGTTTGTAATGTAGCAGCAGATGCTACGTTTGATAAAACAAAGCCAATAGCTTTTGTGCCCTTTTGATTATAGTGTAAAACAACCTTATAAAATAGCGAAGGAACTGAAACCTTGTGTGGCCCGATGGTAGGTAAATCATTTGACAGCACAGGGCCCGTAACAATGTAAACACTATCGTATGCCTCGGACCAATAACGCAACAGGTTCTCGAGTCGCCGCCAAACGCCACGGTTAAAAGCAGGTTGTTGCGGGCAAATATTAGTGAAGTAAAACGACTCCTGCATGGTGGCTTTACTCCAGGCCATATCTTCCGCAGGAGCCATGTGGCCACGGTCAAAGCCTGTGCCTTCATAGTCAGCATCCGTGGCAGTGGCAAAGCTGGCTAAAGGGTCAGGGTCAAAGCCATTTAATCTTACCTCTGTTGCCGTTTGCGTATGTTGCGCTGTTTGCAGGTAAGCCACCCATGATGGCTGCTTATGCTGTTTGTTATAAGAAAGTGTGTAGCCACTATGTTGAATAGTATTGCCAGAGGGCATTAGTTGTGGCAACCCAATATTAGAAGGAATAGAAAGCGGGGGAGAAACAGTGGTAGTAGTGGTGGTGCCTGCAACACTCTTTTTTTGAGTATTACACGTAAACAAAAAAATTAAAAGCACCAGGCCAACTCCAATTAAGAAAAAGAGTATAAAGTTTGAATTGCCGGTGGCAGATCGTTGCTGTTGCATATAATGTAGCTGTTTTTTTAAATCAAAATAAAGGTACATCTTACTTCAGCCACCTTGCCCACCAGGGCAAGCGGTTTAATTTTATGGCTGCGTATTTTTCTTCAACAGCACCGAAAGAGCTATAAAAAAAGGCGAGGTTCCGGATGTCACTTCCTTCAAAATCAAGTAGTAAATTTTGCTCCGCATGGTCTTTTATAAAGGCGTCAATTAAAGCGTGAGAGGCGCCAAGCGTACGGCCATTAGGATGATTGCCAACTAAAATATAATACGCCCTGTTGTGCGAAAAAAAGAAAACGCAAGAGGAGAGTAGCTCGCCGGTTTTAGAAAGTATGCCGTACGTTTTAGCCACTTCCTTTGCATTTAAAACTGCAAACAGGTTTTTAAAATTTACCACATCTTTTTGAAAGTGGGCCGCCTGAAATTTTGTTAGTTCAATAATAGAATCAATAGCAACATCAGTAGTTACAGTGCAGCCATAGCTGTTACTTTTCCTGATATTCCGCTTAATATTTTCACGATAGGCTTTGTATAAATCTTCGTAAGGTTGTTGCAACGGCAAGGTAAAATTGCTTCGCTGGTGTAAAGGAAAATCTGGAACAGCAAACAGGTTTTGATGATTGAAAGACAAATCCCAGTAGCTGAATTTTTTGGGAACAGCATCGAGGAATGATGCAAAATTTTGAGCAGAAACGTTGCTGCCGAAAACACCTAACTGCGCGACTAAAAAGGGTTGATAGATATAATGAACGCCCCATTTTTTACGCCGGGGCAACGGCATTACTGCTTCGTAATTATTCAGCACGAGGGCATCCCAGTTATCAGCCATAGCATCTAAATAATAACTGTATCCGTAGATCAAACCATTCTCTGATTTAGTAATGCATTCATTCCATAAATCGTCATTGATCTGTTGACGGGTAAGATGATGTATTTGAATTTGTGAAGCCATTAAAATTCAAACTCCCGGTTAAGTTTTTTCAAGCTATTTGGAAACAAGTTAATGCTGAAGGAGATTGTTTTTAGAAAACGGTTATCGGGAATGGTGGACTTAAAGTAAGTGCTGTAAACTTTACTGTAAAAAATCGGGATATAAATATTTATGGCTTCATCCAGCAATGGAATTTGCAAGCCTGCATCAAATAAAAAATGATCGGTGTCAGCCTCTTTATCCCAGGCTTCTGCATAGGTGCCTATATCTGCAAATACCCGAAGCGGGATTTTTATTGGCAGTACAGAAAGCGGGTTGATCTTATCGGGTATGGAGGTGGTAAAGTTGGCTGCCACCAGCCAATCATCTGTCTTGCCAATTTTGCTTGACAACAGATCGGTTCGCACTTTAAAGCCACCATCACGAATCATAATTTGCTGGTTGGGCAACCCTTCGAATTTATTGCGGCCGATAAAGTAATTGCTATAGGTATAATCTTCGTAGCCTTTCGGTCCTGTCATGTTTAAATGATAGCGGTCGTTAGCAAAGCCCTTTTGAATTGTATAGCCATTGAGATAAGAAAACTTACCCGCAAAAAAACGCACGGCCATTCCACCGCCTTTTGCATAATTGAAGAAGTAATTAGCCGTTAAAGCGGTTCTTACAAAGTCCTGCGCCTGCTCTATCTGCATCGTTATGTCAAAAGGATATAGACTCCTTGAATTTTTATAACCAAACTGTAACTGATTTAAATACCGGCTTTCTGACGGTGTGTTGTAATTGTATTTTATGGTAGTATCAGTTGGCGTAAAAATGCTATCGGTAGTGATGCTTAGTGATTCTTCATTGATCAAAAATGTTTTCCATTGAATGAATTTAGAAATGGTGCTTCGAGCATCTTTCTCCCTGAAAGTAAAGCGTATGCCAGGTACTAGTTTCACAAAACGCATCTGGTGTTTATTGGCCTCTTCATCTTTAAATTCATCCATTGTAAACGAAGCCGCATTAAAGAATAAATCTGTTTTGCGAATGGCTCCATTGCTCCGTATGGCATAATTCAGTTTGGCTAAACCAGTAAAGCTTTTTGAGCCTGTTGCATAAAGCGGAATGGCCAGAAAACTAGCCTTCGCAACCGGGGAACCATAATTAGTAAATAAAGCTCCAAGCATTAATTTATCATAGCTGTTTGCGCCAATAGCCGGTGAAAGAAGCAACGCATTTTTTGTTGGTGATATAGTGTAGCTTTTTATCGCACCTTTTTTAAATAATGAAACTATAGATGTTCCTTTCAGGTTGTTATTCGGCAGAATGCCTTTTGTATGCAGCAACGAAAAAGTGGATTCTGTATCTGCACCTAATTTACCTGCAGCTATCTTTTTAAAGTCTTCGGGTTGAGGATGTTTGAAACCCCATTCGGCAAAGTATTGCTGCATCATTTGCCTGAAGGCTTCTTTACCAATCTTCGCTTCTATCAATTTCATCCATTCTGCCGTTTTATGATATGCTGCTAGACCATAGTTAACTGCACTAAAATTTTCTGAGCTTGTCTCAATTGGCTGGTCTGTTTTGTTCGTTGCTTTTGCCTGGAAAGTTAATTCCGCTTCTTTCGGTTGCCTGCCATACTTCACTTCTATGTACTTGCCTTCGTAAAAAGAATTCATGCCCTCATCCATCCAGGGATGCTCTCTTTCGTTAGTCGCCAGGATGCCGTAAAACCAGTTGTGGCCTAACTCGTGGGCGATGGTGACATCTAAATCTTTAGCGGAACCCACAGGAGATATGATGGTTATGGTTGGATACTCCATACCGCCACCGAAGCTTTGCGGGCCTTGAACAACAGTTGCTACAGCGTAAGGATATTCACCCACTTCTGTTGAGTAAAAGCGCAAGGCATCTTTTGCATACTGTATGCTGGGCTGCCAAAGTTCTTTTTGTTGAGGCGTGTAATAAGATGAAACACTAATGATTTTCCCGGAAGGCATTTGACAAGTATCGGTTGTGGCAATAAAATCTTTATTAGCAAACCAGGCAAAGTCGTGAACGTTTGACTGTTTAAATTGAATAGTTTTAGTGGCAGTTGTAATTGTAGAATTCGTGGAAGCTGTGGTTTTTTTAGTACGGTTATTTGCTCCCGGCAAAATTTTCACCTGCTCAGGAAGTGAGTACGTGGCGCGGGTTTTCAGCCATTCTTTTTCCTCATCATTTTGCAGCACACCCGTAGCTGCTACAACAAAGTTTTTAGGCACAGTAATGCGAACATCAAACGACCCGAATTCACTGTAAAATTCTCCCTGTTCTAAATAAGGCATCGGGTGCCATCCCCTGCTATCATACACTGCCGGTTTAGGATACCATTGTATTATTTGAAATGAGCCCGCATCATAACCTCCACGGGAAAAATTAAAGGGCAGCTTTACATGAAAGGGGGTGGCAATTGTTACAGAGATTTTAGGAGGCAGCGCTTTCGGTAATATCAATTTTATGATGTCAATATGCTGCGGATGGTCTTCGGTTTTCGCCGTCACCCCATTCACTTTAAATTCAAGGCGATTGATATAACCTCTTTGTTCTTTATCAGAAAAATAAAAGCGGGTATTTCCATTTTCCAGGAGCTGATCGCTGAAGGCAGTGCGGTCGTTTTTATAAGCATTGGGCCAAAGATGAAACCAGATGTAGGTAAGTGTGTCCGGTGAATTATTGGTGTAGATTAATCTTTCGAAGCCATCAAGTGTTTTTTCTTTTTCATTAAGCGAAACATCAATAGTGTAATCGGTTTTTTGCTGCCAGTAAGTTTGAGAAGAGGCAATAAGCAGCAGGCAGTTGGTAAGGATAAATAGGAATAGTTTTTTCACGGCTCCAAAATAAGCAATAAAGTTTTGGATTGGTAGAGTTGCCGCAATACTCAAAATATGCAGAATGGTGATGACTCTATGTAAGCGAATTGTTTTGGCGTATCCCGCTGGGGGCCGGGCTATCCGCTGCAATCTTTTTGGAGGTCAAAAAGGATAGGGCTTCTATCCCTTACGCAAGCAACCGGGCCCATCTCTACTGGTTATAAGTAGTTAAGAAGGCTGTGATTTTATCATAGGTATCATTAAGGCTAGCACCCGTCCAGCCATGGCCTTCTAATGGATAAATAACCATTTGCACGGTTGCTCCCATGGTTTCCAATTTTGTTTTTAAAGCTGTTGATTGTGCAATAGGAACTAATGGATCGTTTCCACCATGCAGGATTAAAGTAGGAGGGCTTTGTGCCGTAACATAGTTTAAAGGACTTGAGCTTTGATACAATGTAGCATTTGAGGTTGGCGTTCCGCTGAGCAAGTACGTTAACCCAAGTTGGGAGAAAGAATTTGATGCAGTATAAAGAGCTGTCATATCAGTTGGACCAAACATATCAACAATAGCTTTCACTTTTGGTGTTGCGTTTTTGTAAGCTTGCAATAAGGCTAAATGTCCGCCGGCCGATGCACCTAAAACGGCAAGCTTTGCCGGGTTGAATTTATATGCGTCGCCTTTGCCTGAGATAAAATTAAAGGCCGCTTTTACATCATTTTCCTGGGTTGGAAAAGGATTGGTGTTTGGCAGTACCAGTAACCGGTAGTTAATATTGAAGATGGCATAACCTGGCAGGCGTTGTTTAAAAATTGGTATATATTCTTCAAAATCAATTTTATCGCCGCTTTCCCATGCGCCGCCATGCACCATAATAAAAACTTTTGTATCGGTAGTGTTTCTATTGGCAGGCAGGTAAACATCCATTCGTTGTGCCGGGTCGGAACCATACGAAACATCAGTTATCTTTTGTTCGGCCAGGGCCTCATTACCGGTAGTTGTTTCTTTTTGACAGGCAACAAAAAAGAAAGCAATAAAGAAGACAGAAAAAAGTTGTTTCATTAGAACTTTTAGTGTGAAGGGATAACGAAAAAGTACCTTAAAGATGCCTTAAAACGGTTCAGGGAAAAAATTATTTTGATGCAGATAGTTTACTCTACATTTTCTTCCAAAAAGTTTTCGATGCGGTCAAAGGAAGAAGTTAGTGCGGTGCCATACCATCTGCCGTGCCGTTCAGCCGGGTAGATTTCCAACTGGTGTTTTACTCCGGCTTCTTTTAGTTTCGCTGCCAGTGCTTTTGATTGCGAAACATCTACCACCTGGTCTTTGCCTCCATGTAGAATAAGCGTAGGCGGCGAAGCCAGTGTTATAAAGTTGACCGGGCTCCATTCTTCAAACAGGGTTTTGTTTTTATCCGGCGTAGTGCCCGTAACCATTTGCAGCGCCATTGGCACTAACGGATGCCAGGGTTGATGGTACATGGAAACTAGGTCGGTTGGACCAAAGTAGTCTATCACCGCCTGGATCCTTGGTGAGCTGTATTTATAAGCCTGCAGCAGGGCAAGATGCGCTCCCGCGGATACACCAAGCAAAGTGAATTTTTTTGCACTCACGCCATATTCTTCAGCATTGAGGGCAATAAAGTCAACCGCTGCTTTCACATCATTTTCTTGTGTTGGGAATAAGTTTCCACCGCTCACTAAACGATAGCCAATGTTGAAAATGGCATAGTCGGGAAGCCTGTGTTTGAAGCTATCAATATAGGTGGCAAAGTCAGCTTTGCTTCCGCTGTTCCAGCCGCCGCCATGAATAAGAATCAGTGATTTTGTAGTGAACGAAGAACGACCTCCAGGCAGGTAGATGTCTATTGTCTGCAAGGGATCTTTTCCATAGGGAACATTTAAAAAACTTTGTTGCGGTAACGGTTTTTCTTTAGCAAAAGAGGTGTCGCTTTGCTGGCAGGATGTGGCTATGTTCATGAATAATAAAAGGGATAAAATGGTTTTCATTTAATGGCGAGGCTAGGTCAAATCTGGTGCCGCAAAAACAAAAAAGCACCTTAAAAAAGGTGCCGAAAAGTAGTACGTTTTTAAAGCCCGTTTACTTCAAGTCTAGCTTAATGCTCAATTCCTCCAATTGCTTATCATCAATGCTTGCCGGTGCATCCAACATTACATCTCTGCCACTATTATTTTTTGGAAAGGCAATAAAATCACGAATGCTTTCACTTCCACCCAAAATAGCGCAAAGCCTGTCGAAACCAAAGGCAATGCCTCCATGTGGAGGAGCACCATATTCAAAAGCACCTAATAAAAATCCAAATTTATGTTGCGCTTCTTCTTTGCTCATACCTAAAGCGGCAAACATTTTTTCCTGTAATTCTCTTTGAAAAATACGGATAGAGCCACCGCCGATTTCATTGCCGTTTAATACCATGTCGTAAGCATTGGCCTTAATGTTTGCATACGGATGCTTCAGGTATTCCGAGGCATTTTCAATCAGCGGGTTATTGTTTATCATGTCGCTGATCTGCGTTGGCTTGGGCGATGTAAAAGGGTGATGACGGGCTACCCAGCGGTTACCTTCCTCATCGTATTCAAACAAGGGAAAATCAAGCACCCACAATAATTTAAATTCCTCTTTTTTGCGCAGGCCTAACCTTTCGCCCAGTTCTAAACGCAGGTCACTGATCGCTTTTCTGGTACGCTCTTCTGCACCTGCTAAAATTAAGATCAACTCACCGGGTTTTGCATCGGCATAAGCAGCAATTGCTTTTAACTTCTCTTCATTAAAAAATTTGTCAACGCTGCTTTTTAAAGTTCCATCAGCATTGTATTTAATGTTCACCAAACCTTGCATACCCACTTGCGGACGTTTAACCCAATCCGTTAATTCGTCTATTTGCTTGCGGGTATATTCGGCTGCGCCGGGAACAGAAATAGCAATAACAGTTTCTGCATTATCAAATACGCCAAAGCCGGATGTTTCTGCCAATGGTGAAGCCTTTAAAGAATCCTGTTTATCTACATAAACAGTTGATGGAACTTTCAAGTTTGCCACCTTCATACCAAAACGAATGTCTGGTTTGTCAATGCCATAATTCCACATGGCATCTTCCCAGGTCATGCGTTCAACCGTTTCCGCATAATCAATTCCTTTTACTTGTTTGAAGATGAATTTTATCAATCCTTCAAACATAGTTAAAATATCTTCCTGTTCTACAAAAGCCATCTCGCAATCTATCTGTGTAAACTCAGGCTGACGATCAGCACGGAGGTCTTCATCGCGAAAGCATTTTACAATTTGATAGTAACGGTCGTAACCACTTACCATCAGCAATTGCTTAAAGGTTTGCGGCGATTGCGGCAAGGCATAAAACTGCCCGGCATTCATACGTGATGGCACTACAAAATCCCTTGCACCTTCCGGTGTTGATTTAATAAGGAAAGGCGTTTCAATATCCATGAAACCTTGCAGGTGCAGGTATTCACGTGTTGCACGATTAACGGCATAACGAAGTTCAATATTCCTTTTTACGACACCCCGACGTAGATCGAGATAACGATAACGCATGCGCAGATCATCGCCGCCATCCGTATCATCCTGTATGGTAAATGGTGGAACAGCGGAGCTATTTAAAATAGTAAAAGAACCAACAGCAATTTCTATTTCGCCGGTAGGCAAGGCCAGGTTTTTATTACTGCGTTCAACAACGGTCCCTTTTACCTGAACAACAAATTCACGGCCTAAAGGCGTTGTATCAAGTTGTATAGTTAGTTCTTCGCCAAACAGCAATTGGGTAATGCCATAGCGGTCACGTAAATCAACAAAAGTGATGGAGCCAAACTTGCGAACCGTTTGCACCCAGCCGGCGAGGGTAACTTCCGTAGCAATATCTTGAAGCCGTAACTGGCCGCAGGTATGAGTTCTGAACATATGCTTTATAAATTGCGGCAAATATAAAGAAGCGGCATAGGTTCGCCCCAAATTATAAACACATCAGCGTTCTATTAAATGTGGCACAAAGCGGCTGGTGTTATTTGTGATTAAAGTGTTCGCCTCGCGGATGCCTATTCCCGCCGGTTCCTGCCCAATTACCCAACTCCCTATTACCGGGTACGCTCCATCAAACTCCGGAAGTTCAAATAGCTGCTGAAAAATATAGCCTTCTTTACCATAAACGCCTTCGGTATGTTGTACCAGGTCACTGTTTCGTATAAGATTAATGTTAGCGCCTTCGCGGCTCAGTATTGGCTTCTTTACATAATTGGTAAGCTTGCCGGGGCTAAAATAAGCCGGTAATAAATATGGGTTATCAGGATAAAGCTTCCAGAGAATGGGTAGAATAGCTTTGTTGGACAAGATCATTTTCCAGGCTGGTTCTATCCAGAAGGCACGATTACTATCCTGCAAAATATTCTGCCCGAAGTCATCACCTAAAAGCCATTCCCAGGGATAAAGTTTGAAGATGTTTTTTATCGGTTCGTCCTCCATATCTAAAAATTCTTTTCTTTCCTCATCCCAGCCAATATCATCTATAAAAATAAGCTTGGTATCAAGGCCAGCCTGCAGTGCACAGTCGCGCAGGTATTCGGTGTTAGTCAGGTCTTCCAGCGTTTCTTTAATGCAGGAAAAATGTAAAGTGCCGGGATGTAAATAGGCTTTCAGATATTTCCAGTAATTAATCAGCTTTTCATGTATGCTGTTGAACTGATCCTTGTCGTTATCAAAATCTTTCAACCAAAACCATTGCACAATTCCGGCCTCAAATAAACTGGTCGGCGTATCGGCGTTAAATTCCAGCAACTTAATTTGTCCTTCTTTGCAGCACAAATCAAAGCGGCCGTAAATAGATGGATGGTCTTCGTTCCAGGTGTGTTCTATGTAGGGTATCATCCATTGCGGTATAGCAAAGCTTTCGTACAAGCGATTATCTATTACATGCTGTACCGCATTAAGACACATCGTCCATAATTCTGACGTTGCTTTTTCAATAGCAGAAATCTCCTCCATTTCAAAAGAGTAGTAAGCCGTTTCGTCCCAGTAGGGAATATCAGTAGTATGAAAGCCAAAGCCTAAATTCTCTACTGCTGCCTGCCAGTTATTGCGGGGCTGAATTGAAGATCGCTTCATTGAAATTTAATTAAGATGACACACTATACGAGCCACGGCCAAAGCCACCTCTTGAAACAGCGCCTTTAAATCCATTGCTGCCAATGTTGGATGACCTGTTTAATGCATTGGAATAATACCCGGCCCGCTGATACCCTCCATTGCTAAAGTTGCCAAACGGCCGAAAGGCGTAATACCATAATAAGGCAGTGCCTATTCCACTACCTCCATGGTGGCGGGCCTGTGTATAAGGCGCTGTAGTATCGCTTCGCAGATAAGTTTTACTGCCGCCATTGCCTTCCCATTCTTTTTCCTTAGACGGCTGACTACAGGAGGCCAGTGCGGCGGTGATCAATACCAACTCTACGTATTTCGATTTCTTCATTTGTTTTACTTAATCGTAATATAAATTTCGTACTCTTTTTTCACCGGAACCGTCTGCTTGTCGCCATCGCTGTTTTCCGCAGTTGTTAGTGCGGTACCCAGCGAAGGCAAAGTATCCCGGTACTCAATTGTTTTATAAACTGTATCACGTACCCACACTTTATGAGTGGTTGTGAGAATGTTAGTGGTATCGTCAAGGGCGGCAACAAGAATAGATGTTTCCACCGCTCCATTCTTATTGACGCTGGTAGTGACATCTTCATTTTCTTTATCACCAGAACAGGAAAGCGATATCAAAATTAAACAGGGAAGAAATTTTTTTGAATAAGACATAGTTAAGATTTGAAAAGCAATAAAATTAATACATCGATTTAAAGGGAGATGAATACACGTGATCATTATTCCTGAATTTCAATGCCAATCTTTTTCATCAGGATAGAAGCATTGAGACTCTTGCAAACACCTTCTTTTAACTTATAATCAAAATACAGTTCTTCGCCTTCTACCTCCACGTCAAAATGATAGTTGTCAATTGACTGAGGATAGGTTGTTTCAAGTCCTGCCAGCTCAACATCATGTGTAGCGATAACCGCTACAGCTTCTTCTTTTATCAATTGCTTTATTAATGCGGCGGAGCCCTTATGACGGTCGTAAGAGTTAGTGCCGCGCAATATTTCATCCAATAAAATAAAAACGGGTTGATGTGCTTTTACCTGTTCTATAATTGTCCGCAGCTTTTTTAATTCAGCATAAAAAGTAGAAGTGTTTTCAGCAAGATTATCTGCAATACGCATACTGCTTACCAGTTGCACAGGCGAAAGTAAAAACGAGGCGGCGCAAACGGGCGAACCTATTTGTGCCAATACGATATTAACACCAAGGCTGCGTAAAAAAGTGCTTTTACCCGCCATATTTGAGCCGGTGATCAAGCCGATTTTAGCTGTCCCCTGCAATGTAAAATCATTATTCACCCGTTGCATTTCCGGAATTAAAGGATGGCCTGCGCCTTTGCCATCCACTATAAAATGTTGAGATGAAAATTTTGGAAAACACCAGTCAGAATGGTTGAAATGAAGTGTGCTGATGCTATGAAGCACTTCCATTTCCGCTACGGCCCCGAACCATTTTTGAAGTACTGCTTTGTTACGTTGGCGCCACCTGTTCAAGGCTATCATTTGTCTTACATCCCAAAGTAAAAAAGAGTTGAAGAATAAAATACCTACGATACTGGTGCGGAGGTCGAAACGATCCAATATAATTTTTAGCGCCTTGATCTCTTCTGCTGCGGATGAAGTTGGTGCTTTTATAGAACCTTGTAAGGTATGAAGATGGGTAGAGGTGAAGGTTTTGCCTTCCAGCCAACGTACCAGGTTTTGTAAAGCAGCCGTTTCTTTTACAATCCCATTGAGGTGGTTATAAGACCTTGACGTGTTGCGGCTAAGGACGGTTGAAATAATTAGATACAATAAGAATAACGCTGAAAAAATTGCGCCGGGGATATATCCTGCAATGGCCGCTATAGCTGTGCCCAAGGTTACAATACTATAAATAATTACAACCGTTTTCCAGGCCGGATTAATGAAATGTTTTTCCTCTTCTTCAGCCCATGTTTGTATTCTTCTTTCTGTATTAGCCGTAATTGTTGTTTGCATAGAGAAAGCCTGCCACTGTTGCCGCCATGCTATTTCTGGCGCCAGTTCTTTTACAGCTTCCTGGCGTAATAGAATTAGCTCCGTGGCAGATGGATGCAACAGGTTTTCTGCTAATCGTTGCCGGCCTTGTTCTGTGTAACAACGGCTTAACCATTGATAGATGGAAGCCTTTCCAAAAATATCAAGATCGTTTGCATAAGCATGTTCTGCCGGCATAAAATGCCCGCCATCTTCTCTATGTGTGTATTGATGATCGAGAGCTTGTAATTCTTCTTCGTTGATTTTTATAAGTGTTTTTACATTGCTGATTTTTGCATTGTTGGCCACATCCACCGACACTAAATAAAGAAGCAGGCCCAGGCCTGCAATTGTTGGAAGTAATCCTGTAATTCCGTAAACAGTAAATATCTGATAAGCTATAAAAAAAGTAACTGCAAAAACAGCAAGCCTTCCCCAGCCAAGGTTGATCCTTCTTTCTTGCAAGCCTGATAAAACTGTAGTAAAATTTTTTACCTGCTGTCCGTAACTGTCTCCTGGTGATGATTCGTTCATGATTTTAAAAGGGCAAAGTAAAGGATTGCTTGGCATTGACGAAGAATTGTAAACGGCAGGTACGTTGCCTGAAGCAGTAAATATTTCGTTAACTCATTAACTTAGCCTCCAATCAACTAATCAATCAATTATCTCCCATGATTCGCTTTACCGCCGTAATAAAACGCTTTGCAGACCAGGGGGAAAAAACCGGCTGGACCTATATTGCAATTTCGGCGGTGCAGGCAGCAGCATTAAAAGCAGAAACCAAAACTTCATTCAGGGTAAGTGGCAGGTTAGATAATTATTTAATTGAAAAAGTAGCATTGATACCTATGGGCGATGGAACTTTTATTATGTCCCTGAATGCAGCCATCAGAAAAGGAATAAAAAAACAAAAAGATGCGGAAGTGGAAGCGCATCTTGAATTGGATAACAGGCCTGTAAAAATTGACCTTGATTTTATGTGTTGCCTCGAAGATGAAACTGCTGCATTCACAGCTTTCAAGGCACTAACAAAAGGCCACCAGATTTATTTTTCCAAATGGATCGAGTCAGCAAAAACGGAAGCAACGAAAGCGAAACGTATTGCCATGGCAGTAAATGCCCTGGAAAAAGGGTGGGGATTTCCAGAAATGCTCCGGGCTAATAAAAAAGAAAAAGAGCAGTTAGGTTTATGAATCACCGCTGCCGCTGGTACCTCTTTCTCCATCCACCTCATTACGCTGGCGGTCAATAACAGTTTCTCTTAAATCATCGTTCGAAACTTCTATTGTAGTATCTTTTCGAGGATCAACGCTTTGGTCGTGCTGATGCTCTTCAGGTGTTTGCAAAGTGCTGTCAGAAGTTAAATAAATTTTTGTTTCTTCTTCTGCCTGGTTGTTCCCGCTTTTGTTTTTTTCGTTGTCGTTTGTCATAATTTTTTATTTATTGATTATTGCCTGTTGCTTGTTGCCAGTCCTTACCTATCCCGCTTCTCCATCTGTTACCTCACCGCTGGCTTTTGTAGGTGTGTTCTCTGCGGTTTGCTTTGCACTCTCGGGGTTTTCGCTGACAGCCTCCTGCGACTTTTCTATATTGATTTCTTCGCCATCAGGCTTTTGTACATAAACATGGCTTTCTTTTTTTGCCTGCATGTCCTGTTGTTGTGGTATCATTTTTTGCTTTCTTATTGATAGAGGAAATTTTGTGCCAGCGAGCTAATGTTTTGGTTAGCCATCAGGGTCCCGGCAATTACCGGCAACTGTCAACCATTTATTTTTGAATTTTATTTTTTTTATTTTTTACTGTTATGAAAACAATTCACTTGCTTATTAAAGGAAAAGTGCAGGGTGTATTTTACCGGGCAACTGCAAAAGAAAAAGCCAGCGGGTTAAAGCTGTCAGGCTGGATAAAGAATACACGGGATGGTCATGTTGAAGCGGTTGCTTCAGGCGAAGAAGATGACTTACAATCCTTTATTGCCTGGTGCAAAAAAGGTCCTCCAGGTGCCCAGGTAAAATCTGTTGAAATAACCGAAACACAAGAAAAGTTTACCGAAGGTTTTCTGATTATCAGAGAATAATAGCATCTGTCCAAAGACCAGCCCGCTTGCACAATTGCCCATTTTATTACATGGTATCGCAAAAAAATACCCATCAGCTTATCTAAATAGCTTTACAGGAGTACGGCATTATTTTGTTGCGCCCGATGGTGTACTGCTTTTTTGTTAACCGTTTAAATACCGAGTGTTATGACAGAAAGAGGGCAATCCGAACAATCAAACAGATTTGGTCAAAACAAGCCGCCGCAAGGTGAAGAAGCATCAAGGACAAATAATGATCTATCTGAAAATGAACAGGGCGAATCTTCAGATAGAAAAGGTACAGCCAACCGTGGCTTTGCAGCTATGAACAGCGAAAAGCAAAAGAAAATAGCAAGCGAAGGTGGCCGTGCAGCACACCGCCAGGGAGTAGCACATGAATGGAGTAAGGATGAAGCAAGAGAAGCAGGCCGCAAGGGTGGGCAAATTGTTAGCCGGAATCGAGAGCACATGAGTGAAATAGGCCGCAAGGGCGGGCAAAGCTCAGGCCAGAAAAGGCAAAAAAGTGATACGGAAAGGAGCTAGAAAGCAATTTGCAATAAGCAACGGGCAATTTTTAATAAACCCTGATTTACTTATAAATTGCCCGTTGCTTATTTAAAAAATAGTTGTCGTATTTTCTAATCAGCTATTGCAATTGCTCACTATTCATCAAAACGTTTGTCAGCTTTTTCATCTCCCTCACTGTCCTCTCTAAAATCATCCGATGCAGTACGGGTCAGGTGCTGGTTTACGTCATCATTTTCGCTGCTGCTTATTGTATTTACACCAGGCTGCAATGCAGATTCATCGCGAATGTTGGGATCATTATCTTTTCCTTCGTCCGCAGGACGGTTTCTTCTTGGGTCTGTATTACCTGTCATAATTCGCTTTTAGTTAAAGCAAAAAATCTTATGCCATAACTGTAGGTTGGTTTTTTTGAAAGTCAGAAGCCATGATGTACTTAACCACGTGTATTCGACAAAGACGTAGCGATAAAAAAAATTATCAGTAATACCATCATGTAACTTTTTCCACCTATTTTAGCAGCCATTCAAAAAAAGTCTAATCCTATGCAGGTAAAAACCCTAAATTTTTTTATTGCACTTGCGCTATTTGCAGGTGTAGGTTGCAATTCCCAGGCAACTGCTGAAGCCAGTTCAAAAGACTCTTCCACCGTCGCTCAAAAAAAAGAAGTAACAGCAACTAATGGTGGTCAGAAGATTGACACTGCCCTGTATAATCGGTTGATGCTTGATATGGCCAATGGCGATACCTCGGGTCGCTGGCCGGTGAAAAATGCGCCACTCCCGTTGCCTGGCGCAATCCTTCCTTTTAACAGGGTCATTGCGTATTATGGTAACCTGTACTCAAACCGGATGGGTGCTTTAGGCAAATGGCCTAAGAAAGAAATGATTCCAAAACTTTTGGATGAAGTAAAAAAATGGAACGAGGCCGATTCAACCATCAAGTCGATTCCATGCCTGCATTATATTGCTGTGACCGCACAAGGCGCAGCAGGTAAAGACGGCAAATGGCGGTACCGAATGCCTCTTACTCAAATAGATACCATTTTAAATTGGGCTAAGGAAATAGATGCGTTGGTGTTTATTGATGTGCAGGTAGGCTTGAGTGATGTACAGTCTGAACTGCCGCATTTTGAAAAATATCTTTCTTTACCTAACGTCCATTTTGGTATTGATCCAGAATTTGCAATGAAAGCAAAAGGCAATAAAAAGCCTGGAAGTGTTATCGGTTCACTGGATGCCGTAGATATTAACTGGATAAGTGATTACCTGGCGGGACTTGTGAAGAAAAACAACCTTCCCCCTAAGATGTTTATGATCCATCGGTTTACAAAAGGTATGGTAACTAATTACCAGGATATTAAACTGCAACCTGAAATACAAATTGTAATGGATATGGATGGATGGGGACCGCCGGAACTAAAAAAAGGTACTTACAGGTATTGGATACAAGCGGAGCCGGTGCAGTTTACAGGGTTTAAGTTGTTCTATGTAAACGATACGGAAAAGTCGGGGCAGAAAGAAATGCTTTCACGGCAGGAAATTTTGAAATTAAAGCCGAAGCCTGTTTATATACAGTACCAATAAAAAGTTTGGTGTTGTTTAAGCCGGAGAAATATATTGCGATGTTGGCCTTCTATCAAAGGCCAACATTTTTATTTGAACCATGATTTATTGGCTTCTCATTTTATAAATAATGAAGAAACTGATAATAGCGATAGCGAGTATTAAAATGATTGCAATCAGCATCCAGGGATCTAATTTTATTTCACGCTTTTGACGCCACTTTTTCTTTTTCGCCGTTTTCTTTTTAAGGTCAATATTTAAGCTTTCAACAAGTGCTGAAATATTTCGCTTATCCTTAAAGTCCTGTAAGCCTTCCAAGGCTTCCGTTTCAAATTCATCATCTAACAAATTTTTTTCTACTTCATGCTGTTGGCCGGCAGAGAGTTTTCCCTGCAGGTAGTTTAATAAAGTTTCCTGGTCCGTTTCAGAATGTAAATTGGATAATATGTCTTTCAGGTTTTCCTTCATTTTCTTTGCTGGCCGCTTTGTTTCAGTTTTTTTTCTAAAATTATTTTCAAGTTACGTTTTCCGTTTTGTATGTAACTCTTCACCTGCATCAGGTTAAAGCCGGTTTGCGCCGTTATTTCCTGGTAGCTTTTTTTCTGGAGATAAAATAAGTTCACGCAACGTTTTTGCTCCTCGCTCAATTCTTCTATTGCTTCTTCCAGTAGATCGTATGTCTGTTCGTTTTGCAGTAACTCTTGTTTGTCGGTTTCGGCAACGGCAATATGTTGCTCCGATAATTCCTTCAGTCCTCTTGCGCCCCGCTGTCTGAGCCGCATCAGGCAATGGTTTTTAGCAACCATGTATAACCACGACTTGAAGTAATCTATTTTATATTTGGGGACCTCTGTAAGAACTTTCAAAAAAATTTGTTGTACACAATCCCTTGCCTCCGTTTCATCTTTTAAATACTTCATACATACACCTAGTAATAATAACGTATAGCGTTGTAGTAAAATACCAATCCATTCCTGGTTGTTATCTGCCTGGTAAAGCTCAAGCAGTTCGTTATCACTAATATGGTCGTAGCGGTTTGGCTTCATTATGTGTGTGAGACGTGAGAAGGGAAACTGAGACAAAGATTCCTGTAAATGTTATGTCATTACAGTTTCACTTCTCACATTTGACGTTTCCCTTTTTTCTTAGACGCAATGCCTGCAAATTTGCATAATCAAAATGAATTAATATCATGCAGTTTGCAATTTGTTTGTTATCGGTTATTCCAATGCGTAAAGAACCCTTTCACCGAAGCGAAATGGTAAGCCAAATCTTGTTTGGTGAATATGTTACGATGCACGGGGAGAAGGATGATTTTACATTAGTAAAGTGTGAGTATGATGGTTATGAAGGCTGGATACAATCCAATCAACTGACACATGTTTCCAATAAGGAATTACTTCAAACAAATAGCTACACAACAAGTTTTGCCACACCTGTTACACAAAATAATACCATGTTGCATGTGCCTTATGGCTCACCGGTTTACCAGCAAAATGGGTTTTCTTTTCAGATGATAGGCAATAGCATTAACTACCTGATGTTACCGCAACAAATGGTGAATAGCAAAGAACAAATTTTAAATTTGCAAACACTTACTGCCTTTTGCCAGCCGTTTATTAACACACCCTATCTCTGGGGCGGTAAATCTGTTTTTGGCATTGATTGCAGTGGGTTTGTGCAACAGGTATTTAAGCTGTTTGGGATAAAACTTTTACGCGATGCTTATTTGCAGGCAGGGCAGGGCAAACCAGTAAATTCTTTAGAAGAGGCAAGGCTTGGAGACCTCTCTTTTTTCTGCAATGAAGGGGGAAGAGTAACGCATGTTGGAATTATTTTAGAAGGGAATAAAATCATTCATTCCTCGGGTAGGGTACGGGTTGATACTGTTGATAAAGATGGTATTTTGAATTGTGAGAATGGCAAGCGGACGCATACGATGCATTCGATTAAAAGATTTTTTTAACCCCATTTGAAATGAACAAAATCAAATCAAACCCAAGCATCTTAAACGCCGTATAAAATAATACAATCGCGAATATTTTTTTCAGCGCAGCTTCCGAGATAACTAATGCAAGCTTGCTTCCAAAAAAGCCACCTACCAGAAAGCCAAGAGCCATAATGCCAACAACTTTTACATCTATTAATCCTTTGTTATAATAATTCATCACAGCAAGAATACCTATTGGCAACAGTAACAAACCCAGCGAAGTTCCCTGTGCTTCTTTTTGTGTAAAGCCTACAAAATAAATAAGCGCCGGCACTACAATAATGCCGCCCCCAACACCTATTAAACCGCTAAGCATACCTGCCGCCAAACCTACAAGAAGGAGTAAAAGAATAACCTGTCCGGACATAGCAATCGTTTTGTTTTGCATAGTTATGCAAATGTTGTTTTGTAGTGCTCAATAGCTTCATTAATAATCCTGTATGCATCTTCCTTATCCTGGAACTTATCAATCCGCACTTCTTTACTTTCCAGCACTTTATATTGCTCAAAATAATTACGCAGCTCACTTATAAAATGCTTCGGTAATTCTTCCATCGAGGTGATATGGTTCACCGATGGATCTTTTGTAGCTACTGCAATTATTTTATCGTCATACTCACCGCTGTCAACCATTTGCATATTGCCAATAACCGTGGCATCTACCAAACAGAGCGGCTGAATACTTTGGCTGCAAAGCACAAGGATATCCAGTGGGTCATGATCCCATCCAAATGTCTGCGGAATAAATCCATAATTTACCGGGTAATGAAAAGATGAATAGATCACCCGGTCTAGTTTCAGCAAACCGGTTTCTTTATCTATTTCATACTTGGTTCTTGACCCTTGCGAAATTTCGATAAGTGCCTTTACTTCTACCGGTGCGTTTTTGCCATAAGAGGCGCCATGCCAGGGATGTAATACGGTTGTTGATTTCATTAATTAAAAATTTTAAAGCCTAAAAAAGCAGCCAGCAATCCACAAGCTACGCTGGCAGTTGTATATAAAAAAAAGATGGCCCATCGGCCACTGGTCATCATTTGCACTCCCTCTAAAGTAAAGGCCGAAAACGTTGTGAACCCTCCACAAAAACCCGTCATTAATAAAAGCCTTTTTTGCTCATCTTCTTGTTTCAACGTAGCCCACAAGATGCCGACTAAAAAGCATCCTATAATATTAACCAGCAAAGTACCTGAAGGGAAAGAAGCATTAAACGCTTTTTGAACGCCATACCGCAGCACGCTGCCTGCTGCGCCTCCCAATGCCACTGCTGCTACCTGTATCATTGCTGGTGATTATTTGGAAAAGAATATTTCAGGTCAACCAGCCAGTCGCCATTAAGGTTAATTGCTTTAATGGAATCGCGTTCTTTTTTAAAAGTATTGGAGTAAATAATTACTGAAGCGGAGTCATTGATCTTCCTTGTATCATGAATGGTGATTTGCGCTTCGCGGTAACCTCGTTGGTCCATAGCATTCATACGCTCTGTATAATTTCTTTCTGCTACTTCCAGGTCTTCAATGTTGGCCGAATCGGGCACGATCAACTTACGGGCTTCTTTCCACCGGCCGTCTAACGCACTCCGAATAAACATCCGGGCCGCATCAACATCATTTTCCGGCTTGCCGGTAATGCCATCACTGTTATTTGAACAAGCATAAAATAAAGGCAGGAAAACAAAACCAAGAAGCGCTACTTTTTTCATCGCCCCAAAACTAAGAGAAAAGCACAATTTGCTGATTAGCTAATTTGCTGTGGCTTCAATTGAGGACATTTCTACCTTAAGTGGTGAGGGCTGGCTAGTCCATTTTGTAAATAAAGAAAGTGCCTTATTGCTAAGACACTTTCTGCTATAAATTACTCAGTACTTATTAAGTTCCCACTTTATTTTTACTGACCTCTTTCCCGGTCAAATCTTCTTTCTTTTCGCACTTTCATTTCTTGTTCTTCAATCTCCTGTTCCCGTAGATGCTCTTTGTCATAAGCTCTTAAAATAGCTTTCACCAGCTTGTGGCGAACCACATCTTCTTCATCCAGTTCAATGTACCCGATGCCTTCTACATTATTTAAAATACGGCTTGCTTTTAATAAACCGCTTTTTTGATTTTTAGGCAGATCCACCTGCGTCAGGTCACCTGTGATAATAGCTTTCGCATTAGCACCGATACGGGTCAGGAACATTTTTATTTGGAGGTCGGTAGCATTTTGAGCCTCATCTAAAATAATAAAACAATTGTCCAATGTGCGGCCACGCATATACGCTAATGGAGCAATCTCAATAGTTCTTGTGCTCATGTAATAGCCCAGCTTATCGGCAGGGATCATATCATCAAGCGCATCATATAACGGGCGCAAATACGGATCAATTTTTTCTTTTAGATCCCCCGGCAAAAACCCAAGGTTTTCACCTGCTTCCACAGCAGGGCGGGTTAGAATAATTTTCTTCACGCCTTTGTTTTTTAAGGCACGTACCGCCATAGCAACAGCGGTATAAGTTTTACCGGTACCGGCAGGTCCAATAGCAAAAACGATGTCGTTCTTTTCGGCTGAGGTAACCATGCGTTTCTGGTTAGCTGTCCGTGCTCGTACGGTCTTGCCATTTGGACCAAAAACCAGGATATCATTCGGATTGCGTTCCACGAAATTGTCAATGGTTTCTGCATCGTCGCCACCTAAGATTTGCGTGTAATAATTTTCGCTCATGTGCCCGTTTCTTTGAAGATATTGTACAATGAGATCTATCTTTTCCTTTGCACCATCTACTTGCTCGGGAGCGCCGCTCAGCTTTAACTGTGTGCCACGGGAAAGAATTTTTAATAGGGGGAATTTCTTTTTAAGAATGTCCAGTTTGCCGTTATTTACACCAAAGAACTCAATAGGGTTAACGGTTTCAAGGTTGATGATTGTTTCTCTCAATTTAGGTTACAATTTAATTTTTACAATGCCGGTAGCGCCGGGTTATAGGTGGCTACAAGTTTTTCTTGCTACAATTTATAACAACCATTGTTAAGTAATTGCAGTTACTTGTTCACAGGATGTTAATTAAAAAATAATGCCATTTATTTTTTAATTAAGGGTTTGGAGTTAAGGGTTTTGGGTTGCCGTGCCCGCATGGTTGCCTTCATATTTTTGCTTTTCTAAGCTCAATAATTTGTACTAAGCAGTAGTGCTACTATTAATCGTCTGTTGCGTCGCACTCTTCAAGGTTCTATACTTCTATTCAACACTTCGCCACCCCGGTGTTCACCTGCTAACGTCTGTGGTCAACAGACTACTTCCTTTGCAAAACTTATAACTGAAAACATTTTTCTATTTTCACGACTTAACAATTAGCTATGCGAAAATTTTTTCTTTTACTTTTTCTTGTCATTACAGCAAAGTTCAATGCACAGGAGTTAAGCTATTACTTGCCCGACAGCGTTCAGTATAACCCATCTATTCCGAAACCTAAAGAAATTATCTATCATAATGTTGGCGAGTATCATATTACGCATGACCGATTAGTGAACTACATGCAAGCCCTTGCCAAGGCAGCCCCGGATAGAATCAAATTAGAAAATATAGGATTTACCTACGAAGGCCGCCCGCAGATTTTACTTATCATCACATCGCCAAAAAATCACCAGAACCTTGAGCAGATAAGGCAACAACATGTAGCGTTAACCGACCCATCAAAATCACCTTCCATTACTACGGATAACATGCCGGTTGTTTTATACATTGGCCACTCTATTCATGGCAATGAGTCAAGTGGCGCCAACGCATCGTTATTAAGCGCCTATTATCTTGCTGCTGCGCAAGGGCGTCAAATAGATGATCTGTTGAATAATACTGTTATTCTTTTCGATCCTTCTTTTAACCCTGATGGCCTGCAGCGTTTTTCTACCTGGGTAAATCAACACAAAAGTAAAAACCTGGTTACTGATGCTAACTCTAGAGAGTTTAACGAAGTATGGCCTGGTGGCCGTTACAATCACTATTGGTTTGATTTAAACCGCGACTGGCTGCCTGCACAACATGTAGAAAGCCAGAACCGCCTGAAATGGTTTCATCAATGGAAGCCTAATATTTTAACCGATCATCATGAGCAGGGGAGTAATGCCACTTTCTTTTTTCAACCTGGTGTTCCATCAAGGGTTAATCCGTTAACACCAGCAAAAAACCAGGAGTTAACCGGTAAAATTGCAAAATTTCATGCGCAATTCTTAGACCGTATCGGGTCGCTTTATTTTACAAAAGAAAACTACGATGACTTTTATTACGGCAAAGGTTCCACCTATCCGGATGTAAATGGAGCGATCGGAATTTTATTTGAACAAGCGTCGAGTCGTGGTCATGCACAACAAACATCAAATGGTATTTTGAGGTTTCCTTTTACCATAAAAAATCAATTTACCACTACGCTTTCAACTTTAGAAGCCGCAAAAAATCTGCGTAAAGAATTGCTGGATTGGCAACGGGAATTTTATCGCAGTGCTTCAACAGAAGCTGCTGCGTATGCTACAAAAGGTTATGTATTTGGCGATGCTGCCGATGAAGCAAAAACAGAAATTTTTGTTACCATGCTTCGCCGTCATCAAATTGACGTTTACAAACTGGCTAACAACATTAAGGCCGATGCAACTGACTTTAAAAAGGGAACCGCTTATATCATCCCTGCTAACCAGCCTCAATACCGTTTGATTCGTGGCATTTTTGATAAAACCCTCGCCTACAAAGACAGCATCTTTTACGACATTACCGCGTGGACCATGCCACTTGCTTTTGGCTTGCCGTATGCCGAATTAGGCTCAAATCAGTTTGCACAAAACTTATTAGGAGATAGGGTAATCACAGAGAAAATCATAACTGGTGGAGTCAGAGGTAGCAAAAGCGAAATTGCTTACCTCATGGAATGGAGTGAATTTTACACACCTGCTGTTTTATACGAATTACAAAATGCCGGCGTTACCGCTAAAGTGGCTACAAACACGTTTGAAATGAATGCTGATAATGGAACAAAAAAATATAATTACGGCACCATTCTCATTCCTGTTTCAATGCAATCCTTAACCGGTTTAGAATTGTTTGATAGAATAAAAACCATTTCCGAAAAATACGGCGTCACTATTGAATCGATCCAGAATGGAAGCGTTAGCAGCGGTAGCGAATTAGGGAGCGCTAAGTTCTCAGTACTTACCAAACCTTCTATTGCTATGCTGGCAGGAACAGGTGTAAATGCTTTGGATGCAGGGGAGATATGGCACCTGCTTGACCAACGTTTCAATATACCGATGACACATTTGGAAGTGCCGGCTTTTAATCGTGTTGATGTATCGAAATACAATACACTGATTATGGTTGGTGGTACGGCTTATAACGATTTAAATAAAGACAAATTAAAAGCATGGATTGCAGGCGGCGGTACTTTAATTCTTACCGAAGAAGCGGTTACATGGGCGGCACAAAATGGTATTAGTAACGTGGTGTTGAAAAAAGGTAAATCAGGAGTGGATAGCACAAAAAATCTTTCCTATTCCGACCGTGAACAAATAGATGGCGCCCAGGCTATGAGTGGAGCTATATTCCGTGCCGAAATTGATTTATCAAATCCATTAGCTTACGGTTATACGCAACCATTTGTTTCTTTATTCAAAGCAAATAAAGTGTATATGGAAAAAAGCAAAAGCCCTTACGCCACTCCGTTTTATTATAAAGAAAAGCCGCTGCAAAGTGGCTGGTTAAGCAAAGAAAATTATGATGCTATGAAGAGTTCTGCAGCCGTGGTTGTGAGTGCAAGCGGTAGCGGACGAATCATTTCCATTGCTGATAATCCAAGCCTCAGGGCTTTTTGGTTAGGTGGTACAAAGCTGATGATGAATGCCATTTTCTTTGGACGCAATATTGATGCATCCTCTGCAAGAGCAGAGGAATGATCTTTTAGAGGGTGCTACTAAAAAAAGGCAAACAGTTTCGTGCTGTTTGCCTTTTTTTAGTAGAATAAAAAAGATTACTTGGAGCGACCTTCTCTTTCTACTGACGATTTATTTTCTTCCTCTATTGCCTTACTCAATTCTTCCTCAGCACTCATTACCCAAGCTGGTAAAATATCAAGTGAAGTTTTCCAAACGCCGCCATCCTGCTGCATAGTAAAGAAGATGCGGTTACCCCTTTCATCAGGCACATTCACATTATACTGATTACCCGAACGATTGGTGCGAGTGAAATTAAACTCACGATTTCTATCACCTGCTTTTATAATTTTTGAAAAATGGATACTCATCATTTATAGTAATTATCAATAGAATTATAATATATTTCTTACCGCAATAATCGGCTAAAATCCGGTTCCGGCAATGTTAATTCCAACTTATGTTGAAAGTATTTTTTTGCCTGTTTTAAACAGGTCGCCTGCTTCTGAAACCCTGCTTTGGCCGACTGTTTGTGGAGGCGGATTTTGCTGGCCCTTCTTCATTCCAAACCTTTTCAAAAGGGTGCGCCTCAGCCGGAATTTTGGTACCGATCAGCTTGTTGATATCTTTTAAAAATGCTCTTTCTTCACTGTCGCAAAATGATAGAGCGATACCGCTGTTACCTGCCCGGCCGGTACGACCAATGCGGTGTACATAAGTTTCAGGAACATTGGGTAAATCAAAATTTATCACATGAGTCAAGTCATCAACATCAATACCACGGGCTGCAATATCAGTAGCTACCAACACTTTTAATCGTCCGCTTTTAAAATTGCTCAATGCATTCTGGCGGGCCGATTGTGTTTTGTTTCCATGTATGGCGTCGGCGCGGATTTCCGCTTTCTTTAATTCTTTAGCAACACGGTCGGCACCATGTTTTGTACGGGCAAATACCAGTGTACGCTTAATGTTTTTGTCTTTAATAAGGTGTTCAAGCAATGATTGCTTATCGCCTTTGTTTACAAAGTAAACAGACTGCGAAACTGTTTCTGCTGTAGAAGAAACTGGCGTTACTTCCACCCTCACAGGTTGTTTTAATAAAGCGCCTGCTAATTGGGCAATTGCCGGTGGCATAGTAGCTGAAAAAAACAGTGTTTGCTTTTCTTCAGGCAGCTCACGAATAATTTTTCGTACATCGTGAATAAAGCCCATGTCAAGCATACGATCGGCTTCATCCAGCACAAATACTTCAAGATGATCCAAATGAATATACCCCTGGTTCATCAGGTCTAATAAACGTCCTGGTGTTGCAATTAAAATATCAATACCGTTGCGTAAAGCAATTGTTTGTGTGTGCTGCGATACGCCACCAAAAACTACTTCCTGTGTTAAGCCTGTATGCTTACCATACGCTGTGAAGCTT
Source organism: Flavisolibacter sp. (assembly GCA_028288675.1). GTDB lineage: Bacteria > Bacteroidota > Bacteroidia > Chitinophagales > Chitinophagaceae > Flavisolibacter. The sequence continues at coordinate 33,169 of JAQBNG010000248.1, forward strand.
TCGTGGATTTGAACGGCCAATTCACGGGTAGGTGTAAGCACAAGTGTACGTATATGTTTGTATCCTTTGCCGCCTCTTTTATCATTGTATAAACGCTGTAAGATCGGAAGTGCAAAAGCGGCTGTTTTACCAGTGCCTGTTTGCGCACAACCTAAAAGGTCGCGGCCATCTAAAACTACAGGGATGGCTTCTGCCTGTATGGGTGTAGGAATAGTATATCCCTCTGTTCTGAGTGCCTTTAATAAAGGCTCTATCAAACCTAATTGATCAAATAACATGTAAATTCTTTAGTGTAAATAATGTAACAGCAACTACGGTTACAATGCTGTTTGGGTTATAGCTCGGTTCTTATGACTTGATGAGCTTACGGAATGTTTGAAGATTATCTAGTCTGCTAAGAGAGAGTATTGTAACAGCGTGAAGATAAGTGTTAATGATGAGACAGAATGTTCAACTAAAGAGAATGGACATTTTTTAACAAGCTTTGATGAGCGACGTCGCACAAGGAGTGATCTCATATAATTTGCTCAAACAGGGTTTAGGATATATGGCCACAGCTTATCCTCAAGTAGAAAACAACAACCAACCTGAGATGAATCTTATGGCTAAAGGCCATTTAATTTTTTTAAAAGCAGATCTGCTTCCGATTATCTCTATCCAGTCAAGAAAGTTTATAGGTAGTTAGCTAAAGCAAACACCAATTGTCGAAGCTCGAAAAAGAGTTGGTTCAAATACATATTTGGGATAACGGCATCACTTTAGCCAAGAGTACGCAGAAATTTTTTTAAAACCTTTACCGGCCTTAACAGCCGCAATAAGTTCGACGGTACTGGACTTGGCCTAGCTTTGTGTAAAAAATGCGGAACGGCACAACGATTACATTTATGCTACCGCAAAAGAAGGGAAGGGCGCATGTTTTTATGTACTATTGCCGTGTAAATGATAAAGAGAAGGAGAAGCTTATGCAATTCGGAAATTGGACTATAAAAGACGAAAGCATTGAATGGAATGGTCATGAAATGGGCCGCTTTATTATTCCAAAAGATGATATCACAGCAATACGCTATGATAAAAAAGGCAGCTTTTTTTACAATTGGATTTTAGTTGCTACCGAAGAAGACTGGCTGACACAGGACGATTTATACGACCTTAATTATGCCTTTGTATATGCCGTGGCACAATGGGGATTTGAGTTTAACTATGAAACTTTTGACTCTACACTGGAGGAGCAATACGAGCAGTTTGATGAAGAAGATGAAGATTGGGACGGTTGAGTAGATATCTACATTTGTTTATACAATGTTATATTGAAGTTGAAGCTTCACTTTCTAAATTTATTGGGTAAGCTAAAACCCTTAGAAGAGAGTTTTCTACTTTTTTTGTGTAACTAATTACTCTATCTTCCAATAAGCTAACGTTTTTAATAGCGATTCTGTGCTTAAAAATGTTTAGGTACATTTCTTGTTATTATAGCAACCACAGCAGTTTTCCTTTATCCTACTCAATGGCCTCTTTTTATTCGCAATATATTTACGCATAAGTGTCAGTATATAGTGAATCAGAAGATATTACAAATAATCTTCTAACCCGAAATTGAAAAAGATGAAAAAGATCACTGTTAGTCTTTGTATTAGCGCCTTATTATTTTCCTGCGATCAAAATGAAGACAGTAAAATTGGTGTAAGACCACCGGTAGTAAAGCCGCCCCGTTCAGAAATTGGTGTTAGCACAGACGGGAGTAACACAGACGCACCTATAGATGGTGGTTTAAGTGTTTTGTTGGTTGCCGGAGCCGCATATGGTGTCAGGCGGTTTCGTAACAAAGGGAAAAAAGGAGAGTAATAATTTCAGTACAGTTTAAAGTGGACTCTTCCTTTTTTAAATTATAGTCAAAAGAGCCTTGCAGACTACTGCAAGGCTCTTCGTGATCCACTCTTATTCATTATTTTTTTATGGGAATATACCCAACTCAGCGTAAGAAGTTCCCACTTTATTAATAGCTACCACGTAAGCTGCCGTACGCATATCCGGTATCTGTGGGTTGCGCTTCCATTCATCCATAATCTCTCTTGTAGCGGTTATCATTGTTTCCTCTAATCCGCTGTGCACAAGATCAACTTCGTCAGCACCGTGCATGATAAACTGTCGTTCTCTGTCGTTCACTTGTTTCCCTGTCAATTCTTCTATCTGCCCCAAAATATGATTGTTCATATTTTCGGTAAAGCGTTTTTCCATGCGTCCGTAACGAACATGACTTAGGTTCTTCAACCATTCAAAATAAGAAACAGTAACGCCACCCGCATTCAGGTACATATCGGGCACCACTAATGTTCCTTTGGTAACAAATACTTCATCTGCTTCAGGAGTAAGGGGGCCATTAGCGCCTTCACCAATAATTCTTGCTTTTATTCTTAATGCATTTTCGCCATTAATTACATTTTCCAGAGCTGCAGGAATCAGGATATCGCAATCATATTCAAGCGCATCCATGTTTTTGGCAAAATTTTGAGAGCCCGGAAAATTTAAGATAGACCCCGTGGTTTTACGGTGTTCAAATACAGCATTCACATCAAGGCCGTTTTCGTTATAAATAGAGCCTTCATATTCAGCTAAAGCCACAATTTTTGCACCTGCCTGCTGAAAGTAGATAGCAGCATGATATCCTACATTACCAAGGCCCTGAACAATTACTCTTTTGCCTTCAATGCCTACTTTAAGTCCAAGCTTTTCCATTGCTTCAGGCATATTGCATATCTCGCGGATGCCGAAGAAAATGCCAAGGCCTGTTGCTTCCCTGCGGCCGCGAACACCGCCCTGTGTTACAGGTTTACCCGTAACACAACCTGCAGAATCTATTTCGCCGGGACGTAAGCTTTGGTAAGTATCAACAATCCATGCCATCTCTCTTTCACCTGTTCCATAATCAGGAGCAGGAACATCGGTGCCGGGGCCGATAAAATTCTTCTTTACTAATTCTGCAGTGTAACGGCGGGTTATTTTTTCCAGTTCGTAAACAGAATATTTTTTTGGTGAGATTTTAATGCCGCCTTTGCCGCCGCCAAAGGGCACGTTTACAATGGCGCATTTGTAAGTCATTAGTGCAGCCAGTGCCATTACTTCATCCTGGTTTACTTCAGCCGCAAAACGAATACCTCCTTTGCAGGGAGTTTTATGGTGGGAGTGTTGTACGCGATAGGCTTCAATCACTTCAATGCGGCCATCATCCATTTTTACCGGAAAGCGCATCTGGTAAACAGAATTACAGGCTTTGATCTGTTCTAATACTCCTGGATCCCAGTTGGTGAACTTGGCGGCTTTATCGAAACTTTTTTCAACTGAACCAAAGAAACTATATTCTGCATGCGCTGCCATAAGATGTTTTATTTAAGGGTTAATACTATTTTTTTCAAGCTTCGTTATTCTGCGATCTAAGCGAACTAAATATAAAATGATGCCCGTAAAGATGGTAACGATCACTGCAACCACGACAAATATTTTCCCGTTGCTTCGGAAAGTGTCGGCCATTTCTACTTTGTTATCCTGCGCCAATAAAATGAGCTGCAGGAGTAAGGCGGAAAGAAGTAAAATTATTTTTCTGGCCATTGTTCAATCAGGTTTTTTTCTTTTAAAAATCTCATCCGCACTTTTAAGCTGGTAATCCAAACGCCTAATAACGTCCAGCCGATAATAGCCGGATAAAATACTGTGCGCATTTGGGGTGCAAGGTCTTTGTAATTAAGTGCCGGGTTCCCCCCTTCACCTCCTTCACCGCCGGGATGAAGGCTTGGCAACAAGCGTGGAATAATCCAGATAGCAGGAAACAAAAAAGCAAAAGCGAAGATGTTATATACAGCCCCTATCCTGGCTTTTTTATCTATGTCGCTGATTGAATCTCTTAGAACCAGGTAAGCAAAATATATAAGCAGCGCAATGGCAGCTCCAATCAATTTCGGCTCTTTGGCAATCTGGCTGAATGATGCTGTTGTAGGAGTATTAGGATCTGCCCAGGTATAAGACATCCAGATGGTACCGGTAGCATAACCTAATATGCCAAAGACAATTCCGGTTACCGCAAATTCACGTGATCTAATATCGTACTGCAAATCGTTTGTACGTAAATATTTTACCGCCTGCACTACAGAGGCAGTAAATAAAATCATCATGGCAAACCACATGCACACATGAAAATAAAGATTGCGGATAGTTTCCTGCAAGTTGGGAACACGGGGAACATTATTCCATAATAGACCTGCTGTTAAGGTGTACAACAATAAAATAATACAAAGTATTTTCCACCACCATTTATTCATACAAGGGGCTGAAGGGGTGCAGCAATCTTTTTAATTTGGCGCAAAAATAAGGTAGAATGATGTAGAAATTAGCTGATTAGCTGATGTGCTAATTAGCTAATGCTTTACTGGCAATTTTGTTTTTATAGATCAAGAGATTTTGATTTAAATCTTTTAAATTAAATAGCAATTCTTTGAAATTGAATAATTATTATAGGAATTCTATCAGCAAATCAGCTAATTATCACATTAGCTAATCAGCTCAGTCTTTCCATAAAAATGGAAACAAGATTAGGGAGAGCAAAATCACCAACACGTCCGATGCAAATAACATCAACACATTTGTGAGCGGAACAGCAACTTTCAGGTTAAAAACAGTAGAAGAGGCGCTCATTAAAAGAAGCAGTTGCGGAATTATGATAGGAAAACCAAGTATAGCCATGATAGCTGCATTTTGTTGTGCCTTGGCAGCAATGGCGGCGAGAAAAGTGAATACTAAACTTAAGCTCCATCCGCCTAAAAAAACAAGCCCGATAAATGCTACGGTTTTTTGAACAGGGTAGGTGAGGAAGAGCGAAAACAATACCATGCTTAATAAACTCATTACCAACATCAGCAAAGAATTAAAAAGCAATTTAGCCAGCACAAAATTTTGTGGCGAAACAATAGAATGATAATACAACATGCGGCTGCGGCTCTCCTGCAAAAAGCTTTTAGCTACAGCATTGATGGAGATAAATAGCTGAATGATCCAGAAAAGTCCTATCCATGTTCTGTTGTCAGGACTTTCAATAGCCATGTATAAAACAAATATGGTAGCGCCTACGTAAAGCAACACGCCATAGAAAGCATACTGCTGGCGGATTTCCAGCAACAGGTCTTTTTTAAAGAGGGTGAAAATTTGCTTCATTTTCTTTGATAATTCTATTGACTTATTAGGACAAATCCTTAGAAAACTATTCCCAAGGAAATATTTCAATTTGCTGTAGTTGCGGAGCCCGCCGCCATGATTAGAAGAATCGGGATACACTTTTACCCATTTATCAAATGACCTCTTATCCAAATAATAAATCAGCCAATTATCTATATCAGTTTTAATTTTCGTTAACTGCCATTCTGTTATTTATACTTCAGCGCCTTTCAGTGTAGCATTCACTAATCTTTTCCCTTTTAGTATTGTTTTCTCTTGCATTACTCAATGGCTCCGTCAAGCGTAAAGCACACCCGGCATCTTGGTTCATATGCGTTTTTAGCGCCCAGCATAATCTGGTCTTCGTTTGGAATAATGCGATAAGAGTAGTTGGCAATATTGCCGCACTTCATACAAATTGCATGAAGCTTAGTTACGTAGTCGGCCTTAGCCATTAGAAATGGCATTTGACCAAATGGTTTTGCCATAAAATCCATGTCAAGCCCGGCAACAATTACTCTTATGCCGCGTATAGCCAGTTCATCACATACATATGGAATCTCGGGGTCAAAAAATTGCGCTTCATCAATTCCTACAACATCCACACCCTGCGCCATCAACAAAATTTTCTGAGAGTTATCAATGGGGGTTGATAAAATTGCATTTTCATCATGCGAAACAATTTTTATTTCATCGTAACGAACGTCAATGGCCGGTTTAAAGATTTCCACTTTCAGGTTGGCAATTTTTGCCCGCTTTAGCCTGCGTATCAATTCTTCTGTTTTGCCCGAAAACATGGAGCCGCAAATAACTTCTATCCATCCCCTTTTTTCTCCGCTTAGCAGTGGTTCTATAAACATTTGTCGAAAATATTTTGCTTGCGCCGTCTAATTTGGCGAACTGTTAATAATTTTAAGCCCGTTATTTCGTTCACCTTTACCACCTCGTCGGCAAAAAAACGAAAGTACCATAATCATGGAAAGAATATACACCCTCATTGATAAATTATATCAGCAAAAGGCGCAGAGCGCTTCACCTGCTCACTTATTATTTACGGTTCAATTATTACAACAGGAACTTACTCAAGTGCAAAAACAGAACGGTTCACCAGGCTACAAAAGAGTATGTGTTACACTGCCTGTGAATTTTAATTTTTCGGAAGAAGCCCTTCGTGCTCCATTTAGTGAGTCAGGGAAAGAAAAAGAAATCTTTGTATTGGATGTAATTGAAGAGGAACCAGTGGTGGAAGAGGTAAATACTGAGACTGAAGTTGTCAGTGTACCCGTTTTTGAGGCCAAAGAATATGTATTGCAAAAACCAGTTTTGCAGGGATCTCTTTACAATGAACCCGTTCCGGAAGTAAGGGAGGAGGCAGCGCCGGCGTATTCATCATACCAGGCTTATAATAGTGCATTCGATACGGTTACGGAAGCGCCTACGCTTACGCAGTATGCTGTGCGTAAAGAAGTGCATCATGCAATCAGCAATGTACAGGAATCGCTGAACGATCGGTTAAAAGAAGATAAGACAGAAGTGGCGCACCGCCTGAAAGAAACGCCCATTAAAGATTTACGAAAAGCGATTGGCATTAACGACCGTTTTGTTTTTGTGAAAGAATTATTCCGGGGCGATGAAGCGGGGTATGAGCGCAGTATAAAAACCATTAATGGTTTTAATATTTATTCTGAAGCAGAATATTGGATGGCCCGTGAGTTACGGTTAAAGCTAGCCTGGTCAGACGATAATGAAACAGTTAAGCATTTTTATAGCCTGGTAAGAAGACGCTTTTCCTGAATTGCCTGAAGTATTTTTTTAGTAGCGCCGGTATTTTTCTTAATATAATTTTGAGCTTTGTTACCTGTAGCTTGCAGATAATCTTCATTCATTAATAAGTGATCTGCAAGCTTTTTAAACTCTTCTTCTGTGCTGACGCTAAAGCCGCCGGCAGCATCAATTAGTTCTCCTGCCTCCCGGTATTTTTTATAATTCGGTCCAAAGACCACGGGCTTGCCCCATACGGCTGCTTCTAAAATATTATGAATGCCATCCTTGGTAAAGCCGCCGCCAACGTAGGTTAGGGTTGCATATTTATAAAGGCGGGAGAGAAGGCCAATCGAATCTATAATCAACGTTTGTGCATTTTGTTGACTGGCATCAGTAGTATACTCCGAATATAAAATGTGAACCGGAAATAAATTCTTTAGAGACGAAAGATGACTGGGAGCCATTTCATGTGGCGCCACTATAAACTTTAATTGAGGATTTTCTTTTGCATAGGCAGCTAGTAATATTTCATCGCCTTCCCATGTGCTGCCGGCAACAATTACGTTTTTGTCTCCAATAAAATTTTGAATGAAATCTATAGCTAAAAATTGGCTACTAAGCTTTGTAACCCTGTCAAACCTTGTATCGCCGCAGATAGTGGCGTGGGAGATTCCATTTTCCCGGAGGAGCAGCAACGATACTTCATCCTGTACGAAAATGTCCCGGAACAATAGCAACATCCGCCTGTAAAATGATCCATAGCTTTTAAAGAATACCTGCTCTTTTCTGAATACGGCGCTTACTAACAAAAGAGGAATCTGAAGAAAAGCAGTTGCGTTTAAATGATGGTACCAAAACTCGTATTTTACAAAAATCACAAGCTTAGGCTTTACCGTTCTTAAAAAGCGTTCTGCGTTTTTTTGGGTATCTAAGGGCAAGTAAGTAATATAATCAGCATCCTGGTAGTTATGGGCTGTATCAAATCCTGAGGGGGAAAAAAAGCTTACCAGTATTTTATAGGCGGGGTACTCTTTTTTCAGGGATTCTATTAAAGGCTTCCCTTGTTCGAACTCGCCGGCAGAGGAGCAGTGCATCCAAATAATTCTGCCCTCATTACCAATGGCCTTTTCCAAATCTTCAAACAAAGATTTCCTGCCGTTAATCCAGGCAGCAGCCTTCTTATTCCAAATGGAAGCAAGGCGGATTCCTATAAAATAAAGCCTGATAAATTGGTTGTAAAGGGTAAGCAAAACTTGTATTAAGTGGCAAATCTAAACTCCTGTGCCGAAACTATATTTCCCTATTTTTGCGCCACTTTAAAAAAATTTTGAATTTCTAATTCAGAGTTTTGAATTGGAAATTCCAAATCCAAAATTAGAAATTGTGATGCGTCCCCTTCAAATGGTTGACCTGAAACAGCAGTATCAAAAGCTGAAAGCTGAAATTGATGCCGCTGTTATTGGAGTTTTAGAAAGCAGTGCCTTTATCAACGGACCGCAGGTACAAAGCTTTACGAAAGCCCTCGCTGCCTATAATGGCGTAAAGCATGTTATCCCTTGCGCTAATGGTACCGATGCTTTACAAATTGCCATGATGGCCCTGGGCCTCCAACCCGGCGATGAAGTTATTACTCCCTCTTTTACGTATGTGGCTACTACCGAAGTAATAGCGCTTTTAAAGCTAACACCTGTTTTTGTAGAGGTGGATGCCAATACATTTTGTATAGATCCTAAGGTTATTAGAAATGCAATTACTCCAAAAACAAAAGCCATTGTTCCAGTGCATTTGTTTGGGCAAGCAGCCAACATGGAAGAGATTATGAAGATTGCAACAGAATTCAATCTTTATGTTATTGAAGACAATGCGCAAGCCATCGGCTGCGATTATACTTTTTTGGATGGTACGATGAAAAAAACGGGGAGCATCGGAACCATCGGCACTACCTCTTTCTTTCCTAGTAAAAACTTAGGTGGTTATGGCGATGGCGGAGCCATCATGACGAATGATGATGACCTGGCTGAAAAGCTGAAAATGATTGCTAACCACGGACAAAAGGTTCGTTATTATCATGAGATCGTTGGGTGTAACAGCAGGCTTGATACAATACAGGCGGCAGTTTTGGAAATTAAGCTCCCGCATTTAGAGGACTACATTTCCAGCAGAAGAAGCGTTGCCAGTTTTTACGATAAGGCGTTTGGGGATCATTCAAAAATCACAATACCTTTCAGAACGCCATACAGCCGCCATGTATTTAATCAATATACATTAATCCTCGAAGGACTTGACAGGAACGGTTTGCATGACTATCTTGCGGCCCAGAATATTCCGTCCATGATCTATTACCCTGTACCGGCACATCGCCAAAAAATGTTTGAAAGCTTCAATTCTTCTAACACACTCTTGGCTACTACCGATTGGCTTACAGAACGGGTAATTTCTCTTCCGATGCATACGGAGATGGAGGAGGATCAATTAAATTATATTACATCAAGAGTCTTGGCATTTGCTAATAAATAAAAACTAACTAATGAAAATTACAGTTGTAGGAACGGGGTATGTAGGTCTTGTAACCGGTACTTGTTTAGCCGAAACCGGCAACCATGTTTGCTGTGTTGACATTGACCAACGTAAAGTAGAAAAGCTACGCAATGGTGTTATGCCTATTTACGAGCCCGGCCTGGAAAAATTGTTTGAACGTAATTTAAAAGAAGAACGCTTATCGTTTACTACTTCATTGAAAGAAGGTCTCGAACACGGTGAAATTGTTTTTCTTGCCCTGCCAACTCCTCCGGGCGAAGATGGTTCTGCTGACTTGAAATATATTTTGGGTGTATCCGAAAACATTGGAAAGCTGCTAACCGATTATAAAGTAATTATAGATAAAAGCACGGTGCCTGTAGGCACTGCTGAGAAAGTGCAAGACGCCATCGCTAAAAATTTTGATGGTGAGTTTGATGTGGTTTCCAATCCTGAATTTTTACGGGAAGGTGTGGCAGTTGATGATTTTATGAAACCTGATCGCATCGTTATCGGTACCAGGTCGGAAAGAGCGCAGAAGCTCCTTACAGAGTTATATGCCCCCTATGTTCGCCAGGGAAATCCTATTATTTTTATGGATGAACGTTCTGCTGAATTAACGAAGTATGCAGCGAACGCGTTTTTGGCTACAAAGATTTCTTTCATGAATGAAATTGCGCAACTCTGTGAGCGCCTTGGTGCAGATGTAGACATGGTGCGTCGCGGAATTGGCAGTGATGACCGTATAGGTAAGCGCTTTTTGTTTCCAGGTATCGGTTATGGCGGCAGCTGCTTTCCTAAAGATGTACAGGCACTGGTTTACTCTGCCAACGAAGTGGCTTACGACTTTCAAATTTTGAACGCTGTAACGGAAGTAAATGAAAAGCAGAAAGTTCATCTTGTAAATAAAATCAAACGATATTATAATAATGATTTAAGCGGAAAGCATTTTGCCATCTGGGGGCTTGCGTTTAAACCTAATACAGATGATATTCGTGAAGCACCTGCTTTGGAAATCATTCATGCCTTGACAGGAGCAGGCGCAACTGTAGCTGCTTTTGATCCTGAAGCAATGAGTAATGTAAAAGGTGTGATTGGCGATAAGGTTACCTATTCCGAAACCCAGTATGACTGTTTGGAGAATGCTGATGCATTGATTATTGCCACTGAGTGGAACGAGTTCAGAACACCGGATTTTGATAAGATCATCGCTACATTGAAAGACTCAGTTGTATTTGACGGACGCAACCTTTTTGATGTAGAACAGATGGAGAAAAAAGGGTTTCATTACGAAAGCATCGGACGCCCATTAGTTAACCAACCCAAAATTGCCTGATGAGTAAAAGAATTTTAATAACAGGTGCTGCTGGTTTTTTAGGTTCACATCTTTGTGATCGCTTTATAAAAGAAGGATACGAAGTGCTTGCAATGGATAATCTTATTACTGGCGATTTAAGAAATATCGAGCATCTCTTCCCCTTGAAAGAATTTCAATTCTATCATCATGATGTAACTAAGTTTATTCACATTTCCGGATCCCTGGATTACATCCTGCATTTTGCTTCCCCTGCCAGTCCGATTGATTATTTAAAAATTCCTATCCAGACGCTTAAAGTTGGATCCATGGGAACGCACAACTGCTTGGGGCTTGCTAAAAACAAAGGCGCAAGAATATTGGTAGCGTCTACCAGTGAAGTATACGGAGACCCTTTGGTACACCCGCAAACAGAGGAGTATTGGGGAAATGTAAATCCAGTAGGGCCGCGGGGTGTTTATGATGAAGCCAAGCGTTTCATGGAGTCAATTACCATGGCCTACCACACTTTCCATAATGTTGACACCAGGATAATTAGAATTTTTAATACGTATGGTCCGCGCATGCGATTAAATGATGGCCGGGCCCTACCTGCATTTGTTGGACAGGCTTTACGGGGTGAAGACCTTACTGTTTTTGGTGATGGTTCACAAACCCGGTCATTCTGCTATGTTGACGATTTGGTAGAAGGTATTTACAGATTGCTTTTAAGCGATTATACCCAGCCTATGAACATTGGTAATCCTGACGAAATTTCTCTGAAGGAATTTGCTGAGGAAATATTAGAGTTAACAGGTCATAAAGTACAAATCGCTTATAATCCTTTGCCTGTGGATGATCCAAAACAGCGTAAGCCTGACATTACAAAAGCGAAGGCCATTCTAGGTTGGTCGCCGAAAATAGGCCGGTCAGACGGTTTGAAAACAACCTATGAATATTTCAAATCACTTCCTGCTGAAGAATGGACCAAGCAGCCCAAAGAGTTTTATAAGTAATAACGAATAGACAATAAGCAACTGGCAAGAAGCAAAACTGAATCGCTTTGTTGCCAGTTGCTTATTGTTTTTTAATTGCCTATTGCCTATTACACATTGCCTCTATATTTGCACCCGAATAATACAGATTAATGTACCAGGATCTTATTGAGAAAAAAGAGAAATTAGCCGTTATTGGTTTAGGTTATGTTGGCCTGCCAATAGCCCTTGAATTTGCCAGAAAAATTTCTGTTATTGGCTTTGATATAAGTGAGAAACGCATTGAGTTGATGCGCAGTAATATTGACCCAAGCAATGAATTGGAAGCCTCTGCTTTTGAAGGCTGTGCTATTGAATTTACTTCTTCCCTTGATAAATTACGTGAAGCAAAATTTTATGTAGTGGCTGTGCCCACGCCGGTTGACGATCATAATGTACCCGATTTAAAGCCGGTAAAAAAGGCCTCGGAAACAATAGGCAAAGTGATTAAAAAAGGCGATTATGTAATATTTGAATCTACCGTTTATCCTGGTTGCACAGAAGAAGATTGTTTGCCGATTATTGAAAAGTTATCTGGGTTAACGCATGGTGTTGACTTTAAATCAGGCTACTCGCCTGAACGCATTAATCCCGGCGATAAAAAACACACGCTTCGTACCGTCGTAAAAGTCGTTTCAGGTTGTGATGCTGAGTCGTTGGAAGAAATTGCCAGGACTTACGAATTAGTGGTTGATGCCGGTGTGCATCGTGCTTCTTCCATTAAAGTTGCGGAAGCTGCAAAGATCATTGAAAATACACAGCGTGATTTGAACATAGCCCTGATGAACGAGCTTTCTATCATCTTTGATAAGATGAATATTAATACTTATGAAGTACTTGAAGCAGCAGGTACAAAATGGAATTTTTTACCTTTCAGCCCTGGTTTGGTTGGCGGCCATTGTATTGGTGTTGACCCTTACTACCTTACTTATAAGGCAAGTGAGTTGGGTTATAATTCAAGGGTGATTTTAGCAGGCCGTTATACCAACGACAATATGCCTGTGTATGTAGCCCGCAAAGTAGTGCGCCACATAATAAGTAATGTAAGTGATGTTAAGGCTTCAAAAGTGTTGGTGATGGGTGCCACATTTAAAGAAAATGTGAGCGATATCCGAAACTCAAAAGTGGCTGACGTAGTAAAGGAATTAAAAGAGTTTTTTGTAAACGTAGATGTAGTGGACCCCCATGCCAACAGTGAAGAATTACAACACGAATATGGTTTTGGTCTGACTGAACATGTCGCTTCCGATTATGATGCGGTAATTGTAGCAGTAAGCCACGAACCGTATGCGGATTTGGATGAAGCCTATTTTACATCCATCACAAAACCAACTGCACTAATTGCGGATTTAAAAGGCGTATATCGAAATAAAATTACCAACCGAAGTTATTGGAGCTTTTAATATGCCCTTTCACCCAACATACATACCTGGCCTTTTAGTTTTTGAGCCAAAAGTATTTGAAGACACCCGGGGCTATTTTTTTGAAGCCTTTAGCGAAAAAATTTTTCACCAGGAAGGCATTACTCTAAAATTTGTACAGGATAATCAGTCACATTCCAAATATGGGGTTATACGCGGACTGCATTATCAAACGTATCCACATGCGCAGGCTAAACTGGTACGTGTGCTTGATGGCGTTATAGTAGATGGCGTGGTTGACATCAGGGCAGGTTCGCCAACGTTTGGAAAAACCTTTACTATTGAACTATCAGCAACTAATAAAAAGCAATTGCTGGTACCCGCTGGTTTTGCCCATGGCTTTGCTGTTACCAGCGAAACGGCTACTATTCTATATAAGTGTGATGAGTTCTGGAATAAAGAAAGCGAAGGCGGTATCCGTTACGACGATCCGGCATTAAATATTGACTGGGGCATACCAAAGGACAAGGCCATTCTTTTGGATAAAGATTTGAGTTTACCCTTGTTTGCAGATTGTAAACATAATTTTGTTTACCAGCCGTAATGCAATACAAACAAAAGATACTGGTTACCGGGAGTAATGGTCAGTTAGGAAGTGAGATAAAAGAACTGGCTTCTTCTTACCCCGCTTATGATTTTCATTTTTTTACAAGGGCTGAACTTTCGTTAGATAGTAGCGCAATTATTGAAGAAATTATTGCTGAAGTAAATCCCGATTATCTTATTAACTGCGCTGCTTATACGGCGGTTGATAAAGCGGAAACTGAGAAAGAACAAGCCTTGCAAATTAACGGAACTGCCGTGGGGATAATGGCAGAAGCCTGTGCAAAACTGGGTGCAAAATTTATACATATCTCCACCGACTATGTTTTTGATGGCTCCATTGAAAAGCCATTGCAGGAAGATGCTCCTGTATCGCCTGTAAACTATTATGGCGAAAGTAAATCGGCTGGTGAACAAGTGGTTATGCAGGCGAATGCTGAGAGTATTATCATCCGCACCTCGTGGGTATATTCCTTTTACGGAAAGAATTTTGTGAAGACGATGATGCGCCTTATGAGCGAAAAAGAAAGTATCAATGTAGTGGGCGATCAATGGGGCTCGCCAACCTATGCCGCTGATTTAGCGGTAGCCATCATGCAAATAATAACCTCCGGTAAATGGGTGCCCGGCATCTATCATTTTAGCAATGAAGGCGTAATTACATGGGCACAATTTGCCGGGGAAATTGCTTCGCTTATTCAATCTCCATGTGTTGTGAATTCTATTCCTACTTCAAGCTACCCAACGCCTGCGAAGCGGCCATTGTATTCTGTAATGGATAAAACCAAAATACAAACCTGCTATGGCATTGATACAAAAAACTGGAAAGAAAGTTTAGCCATTTGCGTTAGAAAGCTAACAGCAAAATAAACGCTCACTCAAACGACGCCTGTCCATCGTTCACTTCCACGGAGTTGGAAGCACCACAAATTTTATTTTTGTATTATCGCAAAAGAATTTTCAGCTAGTATGAAAGCAGCATCGGCCCAGGAAATAAAGGCAGCGTTAAAAGATCTTGATTCAAAAGCTTTGATGGAACTATGCCTGCGCCTGGCCCGGTACAAAAAAGAAAACAAAGAGCTGCTTACTTTTTTGATTTTTGAAGCAGATGATTTAGCAGCCTATATTAAAAGTGTAAACGAAGAAATCGATGAAACTTTCGGCAGTGTAAACACAAGCAGTGTTTATTTTGCAAAGAAAGGGCTTCGCAAGGCGCTTCGTATCTCCAATAAATACATCCGCTATGCAGGAAGCAAAACGGCCGAAGTGGAAATTTTGCTTCATTACTGCACCAACTTCAGGGGTCTAAAGCTATCCTGGCAAAAAAGCACAATGCTTTCCAACATTTATAAAGCGCAGCTTAAAAAAATTGAAGCAGCTATAAGCAGCCTGCATGAGGATTTGCAGTACGATTACCTGAGGAGCCTTCAGCGGCTAACTGAGTATTGAAAAATAGGCAGTTATCCGTTGCAGTTGGCAAAATTTATCCAGGCTTTATTGGGTTGAAGAAAGTAGAAATCATAGAGTGCAAACTGCCGGCTGGGAACCTCCTCTATTTGGCACAAATTTTTATACAATATGATTACCTTGATACTGGGGTATTACCGGGTGAAATAATTTCATCTCAAAACCATTTAACATGAAAAAGATATTATTAGGCGCCTTAGTTTGCGCTGCTGTTGCAGGAGTTGTATTTTATTTGTCTGACGAAGAAAAGTTTAAAGACACTGTTGATGATCTGAAAAATAAAGCCGATGATGCTTACGGGAAAGTAAAAGACAAATTCGGCAAGCACAAAGACGAATTTGAAAATACAATGAGTTAAGAAACTAAAGCGGCTTTAGCCGCTTTTTATTTTAAAGTCTAGTTGGAATTGAGTAATCCCCTTTTTAAAATGATCAATCCTGAATGCGCCAAGGCGGGTTAAGCCTGTTACTTCCGGCGTAATAAAGTATAAGCGGGTTATTATCAATGTCTTTCAATTTTGCTTCCCGCCAAAGCCAGGTTTTATTGGTTGGCAGTTCCTCAAAAACTATCCCTTTGTCAATCAGCATTTGTACATGAATATCTAAATCCTGCACTTCAAAATAAATCCATATGCCATTGCTTGTTGGCAATTCGTCAACCATGTGTAAGGAGAAGGTTGAATCACCTTCCGGGCACTGGAACCGTGCATAATGCGGCAGCGATTTTACAATTAATCGGAGACCCAATTTTTGGTAGAATTGAATAGAGGCTTCAACATCTTTTACGGGGATAGTAATTTGGTTTAAGTTCATAGAAAATGACATGGAGTTTTTGCCTATGCTTGGTTACAAATAGAGGGCAACCTTAAAGGTATAGTGAATAAAAGATTGTATGTCCGGCCAATTTTCTTATCACTCTTATTTGATTGACAACTTAACAGAAATTGTATAGCTGTCATTAAGGAAAGTGCAACCCAAATAATTTTAGAATTCTTACCTGATGTTTCAAACAACTAAAAACAGCATCATACGCACTCTCTACAAATTCAAAAAATGAATTGAATTTCATTGTTATACCATTTATAGCCTACACAAAAAAAAGTCCTGCATCATCTGCAGGACTTTACTTTAAATATCATACTACTTATACTTTTTGCGCTTTGACTTTAAGTACCGGCTTTGTTTCTGCAATGGGTTCATCATTACCGCCTAATGGTCTTTTACCACCCAGGTCAACAAGAATTGGAGCCGCAACAAAAATGGAAGAGTACGAACCTGTAATAACACCAATCAACATAGCAAAGGCAAACCCTTTGGTTACTTCACCACCTACAATAAACAGGATCAAGATGGTTAAGAATACCGTTAAAGAGGTCATAATGGTACGGCTTAATGTTTCGTTGATTGCTTTATTGATTACAGTCTCTTTGCTGGCCCCTACCATTTTGCGACTGTATTCCCGGATACGGTCAAATACAATTACCGTATCATTCATGGAGAAACCAATCACGGTTAATATAGCAGCAATAAAATGCTGGTCTAATTCTAACGGGAAAGGCACAATATTCTTGAAAAAAGAGAACACGGCCAACGTTACCAATACGTCATGAGCAAGGGCAACAATGGTTCCCAAGGAATATCTCCAGTCGCGGAAACGGATAAAGATGTACAAAGCAATCATCATTATACTCCAGAAGGTGGCCCATTTAGCACCGTTCTTTAAATCATCGGAGATAGTAGGCAATACTGTGGTAGAACCAACAATATGCTTTGCTTTAAATTCCTCGTAACTAGTTTGCGGAACATAATTTTTTAAGCCTGCCATCAGTTTTGTTCCAACTATTGTATCAGCGGCAGCGCTTGTATTAGTAATTTGGTAAGAGGTAGTAATATCCAACTGGTTGTTAGCACCAATTGTTTTTAAAACCAGGCCGGAATTATCGCCAAAAGCAGCAGTTAAATCATTACGTACAGCTTCTACTTTATCATTCATGGGCTGGTCGAACTTCACTACATAGCTGCGTCCGCCTTTAAATTCTACCCCTTCGTGAAAACCATTAATAACAGCAGCTATACCCAAAATCAATATCACCGCAGAAATACCATAAGCCACTTTTCTGTATTCAATAAACTTATAATTGGCATGTTTAAAAATGCGGCGCGAAACAGGAGTGAAATACTCCAGGTGACGCTTTTTATTTGTAAACCAGTTAGTAACCCAACGGCTTACCAAAATTCCGCAAAATAAGGAAAGAAGAATACCGATTATTTGCGTGGTGGCAAATCCTTTTACCGGGCCTAAGCCAAACGAGAAAAGAATGATGGCCGTTAACAAGGTGGTTACGTGGGCATCCAGCACAGGCGGCAGTGACCGTTTATAACCTTCATTTACAGCAGCGATATAAGTTTTCCCTTTCGTGAGTTCTTCCTTAATGCGTTCGTAAATAATTACGTTAGTATCTACCGCCATACCAATGGTTAATACCAAACCGGCAATGCCGGGAGCTGTTAACGTTGCACCCAAACCGGTAAGAACACCAATAGTAAATAACAGGTTTAAAATAAGGGCGATGTTGGCTACCCAGCCTGCTGTATTGTAATACACCAGCATTAATAAAAAGATGACAATAAATGAAAGGGCAAAGGCCATGATACCCCCATTAACGGCATCGGCGCCTAAAGTTGGCCCTACAATTTGCTCCTGCACAATTTTAGCGGGCGCAGGCAGTTTACCTGCTTTTAAAATGTTGGCTAAATCCTGTGCTTCAGCAAGGGTAAAGTTGCCGGAGATCTCTGTACGGCCACCACTTATTTTACCATTATGTGCAATAGGAGCAGAGTATACAATATCATCTAAAACAATAGCGATGGGCCTTGTTTCTTTAAAGGATGTTTCGGTTAAACGTTCCCACTTGGTATTACCTGCCGGCCCTATTTCCATAGATACGGTAGGCTTGCCGCCCATTTGGTCGTAGCTCTGCGTAGCAGTGGTAATTACATCACCTTCCATCGGCGCCTTATCGCTATTGGAGGTTTTTAGAACATACATCGGCACAACATTTTGTTGCCTGCCATTCGCATCGCGGCCTGGGATGCCAAATCCAAAACGGGCGTCGCTTAATCCGGCTTCTGTAAATGCACGGCGAACAACATCATTATTTAAATAAGTGCGCAGGTAGGCTGTATCTTTTGTAGCTACTACCAAACCCTGGCCAGACTGCTGAAATAATTTCAACAAGGGGTTATTGCCGGCAATTGCAGTATCAGCAACTTTTTTACTGGTATCATTTAACGTAGAAAGAGTTTTTGTACCTGTATCAGAAGCAGCTTTAACTGCAGTATCTGTCACTTTATTAGTCGTATCAGCAATTGGAGTAGGTGCAGGGACAGTTGGTTTTGAAGCCTGCTCTAAAGCACCCAATGCTCTATCCGCGTTGGTAAGTGCAGTAAAGTATTCTTCAGGCTTGTAGGTAAGCCAAAACTGCAGGTTGGCCGACGACTGTAAATATTTACGAACCCGCTCCTGGTCTTGCAAGCCCGGAAGTTCAACGGTGATAATACCACGTTCTTTATTAGGGTTGATGTTAGGCTGGGCTACACCAAATTGGTCAATACGTGTTTGCAACACCCTAAAAGTGCGGTCGAATGCTGCGTTTGATTCTTCACGAATAAAGCCAACCACTTTATCATCGCCATCTTTAGGTGTGATTCTTCCGGCACTTGCTGCCGAGAATAATGGCGCCAAAGGTGCATTAGCTGAAAGCTTTTTGTATTCTTCTACAAACAGGGAAACATAGTCTGCACTACTATTGGCTTTACGGCTTTCAGCATTTTCCAGGGCCTTCAAAAAACTCGGGTCTTTGCTGTTGTTAGCCATAGACCGAAGAAGTCCTGCCAACTCCACTTCAAGGGTAACATTGATACCACCTTGTAAGTCGAGGCCGAGATTTAATTCTTCTTCTTTCGCCTTTTGGTAAGAGATGGGACCGGTAATGCCAAAGTGAACATTCTCATCTTTTGTGCTGTCCAGTAATCTTCTTAAACGATCTTTGTAGGCCTGTGCTTTAGTAGCACTGTCGGCAGTTACATAGTTCAGACTAACAAATTGTTTCGCTTTCGCCTCCATTTTATTTTCATGGCCACGCACTACCCAGGTAAAGGACAGCTCATAGATAGAATAAATAATAAGCAGGATAGTAAAAAAGCGGATTAGGCCCTTCAATTGCATAAACACTAATTTTTGATGTTACCTCTTTTCCCTCTCCATTGGGAGGGGTGCGAAGCAGTTTTTTAAAGAGGGGCAAATATATCTTTTTCAGGTTAATTTCAGCCTTTATATCTGCCTCTTTCTAACCGCTAAAATGACCTGTTCAAAGGCTTTTAGCTATATTTTGGCTTTATGATGAAGAATTACTCTCCGCTGTTTTTAGTTCCTCTTTGCATTTGGATCAATTCCTGCACCACCGTAAAAAGAACTGCACTTTCCATGGAAAAAAGTAACGAAGCTTTTGTTACGGTTAAAACCGATACCCTGCTGACCAATATTTTAGAAGCGTACCCCCTATACTTCGACAGCGTACTTAAAAACAAAGACCAGTGGCGGGTGCAAATTATTTATACGCAAATTGACCGTGGCGGCAATGGAATGCCAAAGCTCACGCATCACTATTACAATCTTCAACCTTCGCTTTATTTCTATCCGGCATCTACCGTAAAATTGCCCGTTGCTGCTTTAGCACTGCAAAGATTGAATGAGTTGAGTAGTGCCGGATTAGATAAGAACGCAATCATGATCACTGAAGCAGGTGCGGAGGGTCAAACTGCTGTTTTCAACGATCCCACGTCTGCCGATGGGAAGCCTTCAATTGCACAATACATCAAAAAAATTTTCCTGGTTAGCGATAACGATGCTTATAATCGTCTTTATGAATTTTTAGGGCAGGAATATATCAACAACAGCCTGCATAAAATGGGTTATGATAGTATTCAATTGCTGCATCGTTTGCAGCTTAACTTAACCGAGGAACAAAACAGGACTACCAATCCTATAAAATTTTATAACGCAGCTTCAAAGCTTATGTACCAGCAACCTTTGGTTATAAGTGGCTTAGCTTACCAGCACCGACAAACATTTTTGGGAGATGGGTATAAGAGTGGGGATTCATTAGTAAATCTTCCTTTTGATTTTTCGAAAAAGAACCGCATTAACCTGGCTGATCTGCATTCTATTTTACAACGTATTATTTTACCCGAAACAGTTTCTTCTGGCCAACGCTTTAATTTAACCGACGACGATTATAAGTTTCTTTATAGATATATGTCTATGAAGCCCGGTGAATCCCGGTTCCCACAATATGATTCTACTTACCCCGAGGCCTACGGGAAATTTTTGCTGTTTGGCGGCGAAGGCGCAATGGAAAATAAGAACCTCAGAATTTTTAATAAGATTGGCGATGCTTATGGCTTCTTGCAGGATGTAGCCTATATTGTTGATTTTGAAAAAGGAGTGGAGTTTATGTTAAGTGCTACTATTTACTGCAACAGCGACGGTATTTTTAACGATGATAAATACGACTATGAAAACATAGGTTTTCCGTTCATGAAGCATTTGGGCGAAGCAGTTTATAACTACGAGTTGCAACGGCCTAAAAAGGTAAAACCTGACCTCTCTAAGTTTAAGATAGATTATACTAACACGAATTTTTAGAATGAATTAAAGGCACAATTCAGAATAGTATTTTTTTATGATGTCCTGGAAGTTGTTACTATAGATCATTACTTATATAAACGATAGAAACATACAATTCTTTTTAAAATGCTTTCAAATGCAACTGATTAAAGAAAGTGTTTCCCATTTACATTACGCAAAAATTCGTGTAATTCGTGTTTAGAATTCGTGTTATCGTTCCTCTTACTACATTTGCCACTTTCACAAAATAAATTGCATGCACTTATCTTCTTTGCTTACCAGATTCAGCGAACCGGAAACTTTACGAATGGCCAAACTGGGTCGTGAACTTCGGGCCAAAGGATTAGACATTGTTGACCTCAGTTTAGGTGAACCTGACTTTGATACGCCCGATCATATTAAAGAAGCAGCTAAAAAAGCTATTGATGAAAACTGGAGCCACTATACCCCGGTATCAGGTTATCTTGATTTGCGTGAAGCTATTTGCCATAAGTTTAGCCGCGATAATAACCTCAATTACAGCCCTGAAAATATTGTAGTCTCAACAGGGGCTAAACAAAGCCTTGCCAATATTATTTTAAGTGTGATTGATAAAGACGACGAAGTAATTATTCCTACACCGTTTTGGGTTACCTACGCAGCCCTTGTTCAAATGGCAGGTGGCACCGTAAAGTTGATCAAAACAGAGTTGGAGAATGGATACAAAATAACTCCTGCAGAATTAGAAGCCGCTATCTCCCCAAGAACGAAAATGTTTATGTTTTCTTCGCCGTGCAACCCAAGCGGCTCTGTATATAATAAAGAAGAATTAGCGGCACTTGCCGACGTCTTTAAGCGCTATCCGCAAATCGTAATTATCTCCGATGAAATTTATGAGTATATCAATTATAGCGGCAAGCATTTCAGCATTGCAGAACACGAAGAGTTGAAAGAACAAATCGTTATTGTGAACGGCTTAAGCAAAGGCTTTGCTATGACAGGGTGGAGGCTTGGTTACATTGCAGCCCCGCTCCAGATTGCAAAAGCATGTGATAAGTTGCAGGGCCAGCTTACATCGGGTACCAACGCTATTACGCAACGTGCTGCCATAACCGCATTAACATCACCACTTGATGCTACCTATAAAATGGTAGAAGAATTTACAAGGCGAAAAACGCGGGTGATGGAGCTAATGCACGGCATTGAAGGTTTTCGTTTTCCTGAACCCGATGGCGCCTTTTATGCGTTTCCTTGTGTTGATTTTTACTTCGGTAAAAGCGACGGTGAAGAAACCATTAATTCCGCTGATGATTTGAATATGTACTTATTAAACAAAGGCCATGTATCAACCGTAACGGGTTCGGCGTTTGGCGATGATCATTGCCTTCGCTTCTCATTTGCCAACAGCATGGAAAATATTGAAAAGGGATTTGCGAGAATTAAAGAAGCCCTTGCCAGGTTGAAGTAAGTCCTTTACTGCCTTTGCTACCGTGATAGGCCACAATCTGCTCAGCCATTGCTTTGATAAGCTATTACAAAACTCAATTGCTATATGGTGATTGAGTTTTTTGGTTTCAGCAATAATGCTTATTATGTTGTTTGCGGGGTTTACCTGATGGTAAAATCGATTCATCCAAGCATGTACAATGGATAATTTATTTGTAAAATCATTTTAGCCGTTAAATGTTGGTGATTTTAACCTGGCGTGTATTTGCGCTGCTCTAATTTATCCGCGTTTGCTTGGATAACTGGTTAAAATTATGCAATTGTAAATATTATTTTGAGGATGGAGTAGCGTATATTAGTGCAAATACACATGTTGGTGGCAATTAAAAGGACTGACCCTAAATGAAAGAGTTTTTAAGACGACTGAAACTAATAGATTATTTGACAACAACATTACCAATCAGTAAGCCCAACTTTGTCAACCGTCTACAAGAAATAACTGATATTGGAAGGATTGGAATGTTTTCGGACACTTTTGATGTTTTTTCTTCCAGCAAAAACGAGTTCAAAGGACACGTGGATTTAAACGGCTTTAAGCTAAAAAGGAGACGAAGGTTCTTTGACACCAACATGAATTTTGCAATTGCAAGCGGGACATTTACTGAAGCCAATGGACAACTTACTGTTGAGACGGAAGTAAATGGATTCAAGAGTTTCTTTATTCTCTTCTATGTTTTCTTGATAATTTTTTATTCCATTTTCATTTTTGGCTTTTGGGGCAGTAGTAACAAAGAGAGCTTTATTGCAATACCGTTCATATTGCTTCATGGAACATTCATGTTTGCCCTGCCATATTTTATGATGAGGCGAAGTGTTAAGCGCTTAAAATATGAATTAGAAAGAGAATTTTTCTATTTGACAAAGACAGAATAAATGGCTATTACAGACTGTACAAACATAACTGCCACCAACATCGGCTTGGCAAAAGCAGGGCCGACCAACAAAGGCTAAACTTTATATCTTTATTTAATAATATCGGTAAAAGCGTAAGCAGACGGAATTCTATTTCCCTGCCTTCGCCAAGCCTCGCCACGTTTAACTGCAATACTAAAATGACAGACATAGACACAACTCAATTGATTGACAAAAGAAATGAGGATGTATGGAGTGAGATAGTATCAAGGTATCAGGTTGATGTTCAAGTATCGTCAAATTCGGAATACTCTTGCTACACTCAATCCGACACTATCATATTTTTTGTCCCTCTAAATAACTATTGCCCTGACTCATTTTACTCACGAACTTCTTCATATTTATATTCGTCTGAAGGAAGTTTATATAGGTTCAAATCTAATCTTGAGAATATCCTCAGGTAAAGTTTTATAGCAATCTTTAAACTTTAAAAATATGAAACGGAACAAATTTATTGCCTCAATTCTAACTATCGCAACGACACCATTAATATCTGCTGCACAAATACAAAAAGCTTTTCAAAGAAAAGAAAAAGGATTTAAAATCTCTGCAGGAGAAGGGAGAGTTCACGGACATATTAAATTGAAAGGTGTAAACTCAAATATTCTTGATGTCAAAATATCAGGAAAGGATACAGACGGTGACCTGGCAATTTTTGAGCAGACTTCTCTTTCCCAAGGCAAAGGAACGCCCTTACATATTCACAATGCACAGGACGAAATATTTTATGTTATAGAAGGTTCATATAAATTTCAAGTAGGTGACGACAAGCATGATTTGACAACTGGCGACAGTATATTCTTACCACGAAAAGTTGCTCATGCCTGGACTCAAGTATCGGAAAAAGGAAAAATGACTGTAATAATGCAACCCGCAGGTAAATTAGAAAATTTCTTTGTTACGATGGCTGCATTAAACCATGAGCCAAGTCAGCAAGAAATAGCAAAGATTTTTTCAGATAATGATATGCAAGTAGTTGGCCCCCCTTTAAAAATTGATTAAAAGTCAGGAGAAATATCACACTACAAAGGTTTGGCAATATGGCGGCAGGACTTTGAAACTTCAACTATATGGTATACTATAAGCAGTAATTCCCGTCGACGATTATTTATGAGCTTTTATTTGTTATTTTAATCTTTAGCTTTTTAATCGGCTTCGGTTGTGGGCTGACAGTTATAAATTGCCACTACATCGCCAAGCCTAAATCGTTAACCTGTTAACTTCTTTATTTTCCTATCCAACTCCATCACTTGAGCTATCACTAACTCCTGTTCATTATTAGTAATGACAAAATCGCACAACTTCATTTTCGTTTCTTCATCCATTTGCCTGGCCATTCTGTTAAGTACTTCTTCCTGTGTAGCGTTATCCCGTTCCATTACCCTTTTTATACGGATGTCTTGCGGGGCATACACACCAATAACATAATCTAACCCTGCATTCGAACCGCTTTCAAAAAGCAAGGCAGCTTCTTTTATAATGTATTGTGTTGTTTGTTGGTTCATCCATTCTACCGCATCTCTTATTGTTGGCGGGTGAACAAGGCTATTAAGCAGCTCTAATTTTTGGGGATCATTAAATACAAGGGAAGCTAATTTGGTGCGATCCAATTCATCCTTATTATAAATGTCATCGCCAAAATGTTGTTTCATTTTTTGCATCAGTTCCTTATCGATTTTGTATAATCGCTTCGATGCAGCATCAGCATAATACACCGGTACATTCAACAGTTCAAAAATTTTTGCTATTGTTGTTTTGCCCGATCCAATACCACCGGTAAGTCCGATTTTAAGAGTCATGTTGTCAAAAGTAATTGTTCGTTTTGATTAGTAACGGTTCACGAGGGTGTAGCAAGCTTTTGCTTTAGAAGCTGGGAATGACAGTACTGCACACAGGCACACCTCTATCAGGCGTTGGCATAAGCCAGCGGCCATCTAAAGTTCTCCTGTTTATGCGCATCAATAAATCAATATTATGCGGGGTATTTTGAAAGAAAGATGGAAGTAAAAAATTTTGCAAAATTCCCTAAGCCTTTTTTAGCAGCCTCGGGTTTCTGTAACCTTTGCACGGCCGAAAAATCATTTTTTAATGCGGCATGTACAGCTTGTTCAAAATGCCGCAACGCATTAGTGATATCAGGATCGGAATGAAAAGCCTGCCCGCTGGTATAAGATCCATGCAGGCTAAAACATACATACGAATTATCTAATGAAAGAATTGAAACATCCACATAGTTATGTGCCTGCTTACCCGGATGCTCGTATAAAAAACGTAAGGATTTTGCCAGTATATTTTCTTTAAGCAATTTGATGTACGGCAGGTGTTGGGGCAGCGAGCAGACAGCCTTTTTGGCTTCTTCTTCCGAGGCAGTTACAAAAAACTCAGTAGATAAAAAGTTCTGTCTCGGCATGGCTCGTCATTTAGTTGTTGCAAGGTTAGTTGGCAGCACTAAAGTATAAGCAAAGGGTGGCAGAAGCTATCGGTAACTACTTATTCTTTTTGAGGGATAATACCATCAGCAATACGTAAGAAACCACAATACCCGTATGTTGATGCTTCTGATAAGAACTTAAAACTGCACGCAATCCAATAGTTTTAATCTCGACAGAATAGCGCTTTGTGAACGACTGAAATGCTTTGCAATTTCTACAACTGGTGTGGCGGCATAGTACAGCCCTTTTAATTCAACATCCAACTCCTCGGTCCAGGGCAGGGAGGCCTTTTTATTTATACCCCTTTCTTTCTCCACCCGCTGCGCCTTCCCTTTCATGTGCTGTAGCTTCTTTAATGGGTCGTCCATATAACTGCGGCTACCTGTTATCCTAAAAAGGGGTTCATCATTTTGTGCAGGTGGCTCTTTTTTTTGTTTGATAATGGATATTTGCGGCGATACCGGAAAGTCTTTTGGCATCAGTGCTTCAGGTATTCGTACAACACCTTTTGTGCGGGTGATGGCTACATATAAAAGATTGATCTCTTCATTGCATTTGGCAACATTTACAGGCTTGTCCTTTTTTTGATCTTCTTTCAATCTCTCCAATTTAACTTCAGTTATAAAGTCATTCACCAACTGCACTTCGTCATACTCCATTCCCTTACAACGGTGCACGGTAGAGAAGATCATTTCCGCTTTACCCTTCTCTCCGTCGCCTACGTGCTTTTCCTTCAACGATCTTATTATTGCCGGGATTTGATTGCCGTATTCCTTTACAATTTCCACCATCATCATCAACTGCTGGTCCTCTGTTTTCTCGATGTAGTCTTCCAGCTCAGCTAAGTCTTTCATTGATTTTACCAGCTGGTCTCTTATGCTTTTATGGTTGTTATTGTAAAGGTGTAACACATCATACAATGATGTGCCCTCATCAGCGTACGTGTATGAATTGATGTTGCCTTCAAAATAGATATGCGATACTTTTTTATTTTCGGTAATGTATGCTATTGCCCGCAGCAACAAGCCCAGATTGGTTCTTGCAAGAGTGGCGTTTAATGTACCGGTCTTACCCGCTTGCTGCCCGGTAATTATTACCGGCTTGTATTCACCTAATATACTTTTCCAGGAAAGCACTGCCACCGCCAGG
This sequence comes from Flavisolibacter sp., assembly GCA_028288675.1. Classification (GTDB taxonomy): domain Bacteria; phylum Bacteroidota; class Bacteroidia; order Chitinophagales; family Chitinophagaceae; genus Flavisolibacter. The sequence continues at coordinate 60,074 of JAQBNG010000248.1, forward strand.
TCGCCAATAGCCTGCCTAAAACGGAAGCTTGTGGTGAGATAATAATTTTGAAAATCTGTTTTTTCCAATGAATTAATTGCGTACCGCCAACTATAAATCTGCTGGTGCGCATCGCCAACAATTACTTTTGTTGCAGCCTGTTGTAAAAATACATGCAGCATGGCCGGCGATGCATCCTGACCTTCGTCAAACAAAATATAATCGTAGTGAAGCTTTGGTTTCGAAAGCTGGAACTTCTTCAAATAAAAATCGTGGGTGATGTCAATTTCCCCGCTGTTCATTTTAGCAAGCAACGCTCTTGTGCCGTCTTCAATGTATTTATAAAAAGAACTGACAAAGGCCTTTGCTTTTCCATCGGCAACTACATCAAGGTAATTAAGTTCCTGTACTTTTTCTTTATCGCTGTTGCAGAAATAAGCGGTAAAGCGGTTGATATGATTGGCGATAATGTATTCCGTATGTTTTTCGCCGCTGGCCTGAAGCTTTAGCAGGTCAACAGTCTCGTAGGTTTTATATCCATTTGAAGCTACTTTATAATTGCTGCCGTATATCACATGCTTGTACGCTAAAGAATGGGCCGTTTCTACCTGCACGCTATTCATACCTTTTTCGGCGAACCGTCTTTGGGCCTCCAGCCTCACTGTTTTATTAAAAGCGAGGTATAGAATTTTAGAACCACCCGGCCGTGTGCGTGCATATTCAATGATGGTAGTTGTTTTACCTGAACCGGCAACAGCATTGATTTTAATATTACCCAACGAATTGACAATAGCGTCCTGTTCGGCGGTAAGTTGGAGAGATATTGATTGCTTTTCAGACATGGTGCTGCTCTTGATGGCGCTAAAGTAAGGCAGTGTTATAATGCGTCCCTACAAAAATTTTTTCTTCTTATTGAAGCTAGTTTGATGAAAAGCACAGGCTGTGCACTTTTTTACTTTAACCTTTTTATTAGCTATCAAAGTTTAGTTTCAAACCATGAAACCGGTGCTTCTTTTTTCTCTGATTATACTTATTCAAACTGCTTCTGCGCAAAGTCTCGACTATATAAGCATCCGCAAAAAAAATGGCCGTTCCATTAAAAGTTTTTATACCGGCTCGGCTATCTTATTGCAAACAATAGATGGAGGTTACCTGCAAGGGCCAATAAAGGCCATCCGTAACGACAGCATTTATATCACTTTTTACGATATACGTTCCTATCCAACTACGTTCGGCACTTACATGAGGGACACGGTTGCCGTTTATTATCCCGTTGTTCACTACAAAGAAATTAAACGCATACACATTAACAGCCGCCGCCGTTTTTTACAAACTACAGCAGGTCCGATTTTAATGATTGGAGGTGCGGGTTATTTGGCGCTTAATATTTTGAATGGCGCCCTTTACAATCAACCTATAACCGATAAGCGTAACCTTCGCAGCCTGGGAATAGCTACCGGTGCATTTGGTCTCGGGTATCTTATTAATAGATTATTTTCCTCAGACGGGTTCAACAAAAAGAGTCAGCAAATTGTGTACGTGAATTTGTGAGGCTTCAGGAAAAACACTGGACAATTGGAACCTTGAAGAGTGCGATGCAACAAAAGCTTAGTAGTACAAAAACCGGGCACATGGTCCTACTCATTCCCCACACGCTGTACTTCATCTCTTGCAGCGCCTTCTGAATGCTTTGTTGCTTTAAATAGTTTACCGAACCGCCAGGTGAAACTAAGAGTGACAACTCTTGTATCACGGGTAACTTTAAAATATTCTGTAGCATTGTACAAGTAGGTTAAACCCTTCATCCAATTAGTATATAAAACATCACGCACCGCAAGCTTCAGCGAGCCTTTGTTTTGTAAAACTGTTTTAGAAATGCCTACTGAAAGTTGTCCTGCCGGGTCAACAATTTCCTGGATATCCTGTTGGCTGGTGGAGTTGTAAAAGCCAGACACCTCACCACTCCAGCCTTTTTTAAACCTGAACTGGTTATTGAGGTTGATCTGATACTGTGTAATGTTGGCAACCATGCTGCTGGCAAGTACACCCTCCATTTTTTTTCGGTTCAAAACAGTTTGCAGGGAGAATGACCACCATGGCGAAGGCGTTAACTGTAAGCCAACTGAAACTCCTAAATTTTGTAAGCGGCCGAGATTTCCTTCTGTGTAAATCAGGATGGCATTGCTGTCAAGTAAAAATATCTGCGAGAAATAATCTTTGGTAACACTATAACTGATGCCGGTGATAAGTACATTTTTGTAAAGATGCTTTAAAGCCAGGTTCCAGGTGAATTGCGGTCGATAAAACGGGTTGCCCTGCTGGTAGGTGTATTTGTTGATAATGAATAAAAATGGGTTTAGCTTTTGAAAAGCCGGACGGTCGATACGGCGGCTGGCACTTATTGAAAATGTGTGGGAAGAATCTTTTTCATACGAGATAGAAAGGGAAGGAAACAGGCTGTTATATTTCCGTGAAAAAGAGGAATCTTTTACAACTGAATTTCCTAACTGGTTTGCATCATAGCCTGTCATCTCGTACCGAAGTCCGCTTTGCAGCGACAATTTCCCCAGCTTTGTTTCTGCCGCGCCATACAACGCATTAATAGTTTCCTCGTATAAAAAATTATTGGATTTACCAAGGTCTTCTCTCCATGTAATGCCATCACGATGCATGTAAGCAGAGAGGTTATCGGTAGTGATCCTGGATGATTTCCATCCACCTTCCAACTTAACATTTTTTAATTGTTCACTATAATCCGCTCTAGCGGATAAAATGTGGATATCAGCCGGAATTTCTGCGCGGAAGGCTTCAGAATAGTTGCCGGGAATAACAGAATTGTTTTCAAAAAACTGGTTGCTACGAATGCGGTAGCCGATGAAATCAATATTTGCTGTAAGTTCTTTTGTTGATGTAAAGCTGTGTTTAAAATTTAAGGCGGCTCCCGCATTATCCCATGCGGTGATATTATCCGATTTTGTAGCTATCAGCGAATCAACAGTTTTGTCAGCCCTCATCCATAACGCTGAATTATTACCAATGGTGTTACGTTTTAAAGTAAGCCCGGAAAGAGTAAGGCCTACCGATGTTTTTTTATTGAAGCTGTAATCAATACCTGTTCTAAGAGTATGGGTTGTACCTTCTCCTTTTATAAAACTGGGTTGCTCAAGCAAAGAAGCTGTGGAGGTTCCGTCATTTTTAAAATAGGTCCGCAATGCATAAATGCGGGTAAAGTAACGGGCGGTATTTAAGCTGTAACTGGCAAACACGTTAATCTTTCCGGAACGGTAGTTTACTGAAAAATTATTATTGCTTTTGGGATAGTATCCCTGGGATAGGGAGGTAGTAATGCTTCCATTTAACCCACGCTGGTCGTTCTTTTTTGTTTTAATGTTAATGACACCTGCGTTACCGGCTGCATCAAATTTAGCGGAAGGGTTGTCCATCAATTCTACCTGTGTAATTTGCGATGCACTCATGCCAGTTAGTAAAGTGGCCAGTTCGGCACCGTTTAAATAAGTGGGTTTCCCATCCAACATCAGTAATACGTTGGAACGTCCTTTTAAACTTATGTTTCCATCTTTATCTATTGTAACACCTGGTAGCTTTTCTAACGCCTCCATAACAGTTGTGCCAACATTAGCAATACCGGCTTCAAGGTTTATAATGGTTTTGTCGGGATGTAATTCTATAAAAAGTTTGCGGGCAGAAACCATTACCGGGTCTAACGTATTAGCGGCAGGCTGAAGAATAATTTGCTTCATGGTGTTTTGAGCAGACACCTCAAATGATATTACAGAAGTTTCATAACCTACGGAACTTACACGGAAGATATTTTTTTGTAATAACACCTTCTTAAATTCTACAAGACCCGTGCTGTCACTAACACCGATCTTAAGTAAAGACGAGTCTTTACTTAAGAGTTCAACTGTTGTATTAGTAAGAGGCTGCCGCCGGTTATTGATAATTTTTAATTGCACATTTTCACCCCGTTGTGCAAACACACAACAGAAGCTAAGCAAACCCAACATGAAGAACAGAAGCCTGTGCATAACTCAATATAAGCGGAAACCTCTTTATGGATGTTCTTTTTTTTTGGTAGGTTTAAAAAGTGCGTTAAATGCTATTGATTCGCCGTTTAAAATTATTTCTATATAAAAATGTTGATTGGAATTAGTTCATTTCCCGACGGATTATATAGGCTCCATAACGTTTTAAACTTGATTGCAAAGAGGTGAAGCTATCTTCGTTAAATGCGAGAAAACTCTTTTGAAGAAGGCCGTGTGCTGCTGATTGATAAACCATATGAATGGACCTCCTTCGATGTCGTACGAAAGATCCGTTACCTCACCAAAACAAAAAAAGTAGGTCATGCCGGAACGCTTGATCCGTTGGCAACAGGGCTATTAATTGTTTGCACAGGAAAGTTTACCAAGAAGATCAATGACTACATGGCGCAGGAAAAGGAATACACTGGAACCATCACTCTTGGCGCTGTTACACCTACGTATGATTTAGAAAGTGAGCCCCAGGATTTAAAACCTTACACCCATCTTACCTCAGACGATTTAGAAAAAGCAACCCTCTCTTTTACAGGAGCTGTTTTGCAAATACCGCCTATTCATTCAGCCATTAAAAAAGATGGAAAAAGAGCCTATGATTTAGCCAGGCGCGGGGAAGATGTAAAGCTGGAACCAAGACCGGTAACCATTTCTGAATTTACTATAACTAAAATAGAAATGCCTCTTGTGTATTTTAAAGTAGTGTGCGGTACCGGAACTTATATTAGAAGCCTTGCCAACGATTATGGCGCCGCACTGGGTTGTGGCGGACATCTTAGCAGCCTTTGCCGCACCCGAATTGGAAGTTTTTTATTGACAGAGGCAATAACAGTTGAACAGCTGGAAGCGGAAGTAGCGCTTGTAAGCGATAGGCTTTGAGTTTCGTTCGGTAAATGGATTATCGAAACTATTCAACTTACAGAAAAATAATTCGTGTTTAAACATTTGTATTTAAAAATCAGTGCAATCCATATGTAAGCCGGCTAATCCGCGGTTAAAACGGGTAATCTATCCCCAACTGCACTTGTCCATTAAACAACTGCCATTTATTAAACCATTTGTTTTGGTCACTAAGTAGTTCAGGTGTTGGGTTTTTTACTTTATACGCATAGTCTAAACGCACCTTCAAAAACGTACCAAAATCAACCCGTAATCCTGTGCCTAAACCGATGCCGATATCCTTCCATAATTTAGCAAAGGAAGTAGGAAATTCTCCGCCGGGAAAGTCGGGGTTTCTTCTCAAAAACCAAACATTGCCAATATCGGTGTACAGCGCCGTGCCTAAAGTAATGGTGCCGTAATTAGTAAGAAAAAAACGGTATTCGGCATTTCCTTCAAACCGAATATCGCCAAACCTGTCAGGCGCATCGGTGCGGCCGAACGAGCGGATAGAAGAACCCGGCCCTAACTTACGCACACTCCAGGCCCGCATACTATTAGGGCCACCGGCAAAATACTCACGAAAAAAAGGAAGGTAGCGGTTTGTGCTGTCAAGGGATGACGAAGGTATTCCAATGCCTATCCCGCCAAACACCCGCCAGGCGAATGCATCCCGAAACAGCTTATGCGTCTGCCTGTACTCAGCATCCAGTTTTATAAAACGGTATAAGGTTGTTGCAAGCGCATTTCTAAAAAAGCCTGGAACACCTGAAACTTCTGCACTGAAGCTGGCCAGGTTTGTAATTTTTTCTTTGCCACCCGCAATGCTATAATTGGCTAAAGCAGAAATAATAAAACCTGTATTGAAAATGTATTTATACGATGCGTTCTTTTGAATTAATACATCTAAAGAATCTTTTTTCGCGAGGTAGTTATATTCAATATTTGGAAACCGGAAACCCGCCGTTTTGTTCTTCCACCTAAACTGATATCCCCAGGATGTGTTGAGTGTAGCTAAGCTAAAATAATCCCTGCGGTCGGTGATGCCGCCATTTAATGTAAGAATTGAGGCGACAGTGTTTTCTTTTGCTTTATTTAAATTCCTTAATATCCTGGGTACAAGCCGTGGAATTTGTATGGTATGTCCAAGACTGATCTGGCGTGTTTGAATAAGACTTTTAATTGTAGCATTTAATTCTATACCGAACCTGAAATTTGTTATACCCAGGTTAGCGCCTCTTGCAAAGTTTCTGTTCTGGAGTGTTGAGTTAAGAGCGACACCAATTAAATTTCCTTGAGCGATAGTTATGTTGCCGCGGTTATAGCTTACTTCTAAATTAGTGTTGAAGGTGTATTTTCTGGCTGGTGTAAGACGAATATCAAAATCGGCTGTATCCTGGCCAGGACGCGGGTTTTGTGCGATGCTTACCAGCCGCCACGCACCCAGCGTATTAAACTTGTTTTGTGTTTTTAGATAGCTGCTTTGGCGGTATAAGTCTCCGGGATTTAGAAAAATATAATCGGGAAAAATTTTCTTTTTAAAGAGCGGTTGGTTGTATTGCAACACATAGTTGCCAATGCTGTCAGTATAACGAAAAGAGGAGGTTGTATCAGAAGTGTAATCGGGGTAGATGGTGACCTTACCTACATGATAGCGTATAGTTCTTGTAGAGTCCGGATTGTTTCTCAATCGAAACTCTACATCGGCAACCGGGTTCTGTCTTCGCCGGGCACGTTCCTGCAGAAGGCGTATTTCCTCAATGGGGTCAACAGTCGGGCGCAGCAATTCTATGCCCACGGTATCCCAAAGTACCAGTAATTCTTCTTCCGAAAACCGCATGTAGCCGTTGTTGCGGTACACATCGGCAAGGCGGTCCCGTTCTGCCGAAAGTTTGTATTTGGAAAAAGCATCCCCTTTTTTTATAACTGCTCCCGGTAAAGCATCTATAGTTACTTTTTGAATGGTATCAAGGCTTTGCCTTTGTTGTGTTGATACGATGCCGGTATCTGCATTTAACGAATAGGCGATGGAGTCAACCTTTGTCACGGTTCCGGGATCTACATAAAAATCAAGTTTAGTTCGCAACTGCCGGCCGCCGCTGCTCGTATCAATCTTAACGGTATAAAAACTGCTGTCTCTAAAATATCCTAAAGAGTTCAATAAGGCCCGCATGAACAGAACCGATTTATCGGCATGTAAGCTGTCAAACAAAGTAGGGTTGTTCAATACTTCGTAAAAGACCTTCGGCCCGTTATCCCACCCGATTGCTTTACTAACAGCTCTTACTCTTACACTGTCATGAATTTGCTCCGCTAACTGAAGTTCTAATTCCTTTTTCTGATCGCCTGGTAGTTTGCCCTCAACATGAATGGTGGTTTGAAAGATAAATGGCCTGGCGGTAGGATAATTTTTTACAGTAATGCAGCCGGTACCAAAGAAGGAGAAGAAAATAAGAATGGGTAGAAAATGGAGAAACGGTTTTCTTTGGTATTCAAACATATCATTACAATTCGTCTATGCTAAGTAAAAAAGTGGTTAAAGATATTCAAAGTTTGGGCCTGAAAAAACACAGGGAGGAAAGTGGTTTGTTCGTTGCAGAAGGGCCTAAAATTGTAGAAGAATTGTTGCTGGTAGCACCGCAACAAGTGGTGGCAATTTATGCAACCGAAGAGTGGAGCAAAGGAAAGAATTATAAATACATTGAAACAATATCCAGCATTGAACTGGAAAAAATATCAGGTTTAAAAACACCTAATGAAGTGGTGGCTGTTTTGGAACAATTTGAAAGTGCAATGCCTGGTGGCACTTCATTCACGCTTTATTTAGATACGCTGCAAGACCCCGGGAACTTTGGGACCATCATCCGCATTGCTGATTGGTTTGGAGTGAAAGACATTGTGTGCAGTAAAGGCTGTGCAGATTTATATAACCCGAAAGTAGTTCAGTCAACAATGGCAAGCATTGCAAGGGTGAATGTTTATTATGATGAAGAAGAAACATGGTTAAGTGAGCAAAATGAACCTGTTTACGCTGCTTCTTTACACGGAAGATCATTGGCCGGTTTTGATAAAACAAGCAAAGGAATTTTAATCATTGGCAATGAATCAAAAGGCATCCGCAAAGAATTTTTACAAATGGCTTCTGAGTTAATAACGATTCCAAAAAGGGGAGAGGCGGAGTCATTGAATGCGGCAGTGGCTACGGGGATTATACTTTCTCATTTATTAGGGTAGAAGCTATAAAATAGAACCGGCATTCAGCCCCTGTTTGTGTTTTCAAAAAAAACTTTATCTAAACCGTATCGCTTTTATAGGTTGAATTTTCCGGACCAATAAAGAAGGGATCAACAAAATTAAAATTGAAATAATCAACGTGCCCCCAATGACTGCCGCTACCTGCCACCACAGTATTTCTACAACCGCTGTTTCCATAAAATAGGCTTCCTCTTTTAACCGTACAAAGCCGGTTTTTATTTGCAGAAATAAAATGCCCAGCGCAAACAAAGTACCCAGCACCACACCGGCGAATGTTATAATAGCCGATTGGTGTAAAAAGATTTTTTGCACCGTCCAGTTAGAGGCGCCAAGTGCTTTTAAAATACCAATCATGCGCAGACGTTCCAACACAAGAATAATGAGGCAGGTAATTAAATTAATAGCTGCAATCACTACCATTATAGCAATTAAAATAGTTTGGTTGGTATCCTGCACATCAAGCCAGTCAAATATATTGGGATAAAGTTCTCTTGCTGTTTTGGTTTCCCAGCCGACTGGAAAATTATCCTTGCTATAAATTTCTGCGCTTACTTCATCCATCTTTTTATAATCTTTTAAAAAGATTTCGTAGCCGCCTATTTCATCCTCTTCCCACCCGTTCAGCCTCCTGATTAATTTCAGATCACCTATCGCAAATGTTTTATCATATTCTTCAATGCTGGTTTTATAAAGGCCGACAATAGAAAGCTTATCAGGCCTCAGGCTTCCATCAGGGCGAATAAAATAAAGCAGTACCCTGTCGTTTAATTTAAGGTTCAGTTGTTTTGCTGTGTAGGTGGAAATAACAATCTCCCTTGAGTACGAACTATCATTATACTGTATCCATCTTCCTTCTTTTAAAAAAGGGTTAAGGTGCTCAAAATTGTAAGATCGTTCTAAACCTTTCATCAACACCCCTTCCATTTCATCCGTTGTTTTTAAGATGGCATATTTTGTTGCAAAAGGCTCAACCGAGGTTACCTGCACATTCTTTTTTATGCTTTGTATAAGTGTGTCATTCTTTACAATAGGTTCTTCTTCTGCAATGGCCGACTTGCCCGGTTGCAGGTAACTGATACGCACATGCCCCCAAAATGAAAACACTTTTTCACTCACCGTTTTCTGAAAACCGTTTACGAATGACAGTGTGATGATCATTACCGCTACGCTAATAACCGTTGCCAGTATAGAAAGCCTGATTATAAACCGTGAGAACGATTTTTGCTGGTTAAAAGCTATGCGCCGTGCAATGAAAGAGGAGATGTTCACAATAAAAAGTTATAGTCTTCGTAATTTGGTATGAGTGCCTTCAGGCGATCTCACACAACGTTATCAAAAATAGCCCCACAGAGCTAAAAACTTTATTTTTAATCATGCGATACCTGCTACTACTTATTTCTATTTTTTTGACTACACTCACGCAAACTGCATCTGCACAGACAGAAGTATTTGATCCGAACATTAAATCCATAAAACTTTTTAAAGCAGGCGATCAGACTTCCTTCCCGGTTCTTACCTTAAACAGTAACGATCTTTTGCAGCTGGAATTTGATGAACTGGGCACAAAAATCAATACCTATTACTTCACCTATCATTTATGCAATGCCGATTGGAGCCGCAGCATTTTAACCACGTTTGAATACATCAAAGGTTTTCAGTCAACCCGCATTGCTACCTACCGCAATTCTTCGCTTGCCACTATAAAATATGTACACTACCAGGCTACCATTCCCGATAGGGCCAGTGCACCTTCGCGATCTGGAAATTATTTATTGAAAGTTTATCTGAATAACGATACATCGAAGGTGGCATTCACAAAACGGTTTGTAGTAGTAAATACGTTAGCGCAAATTGGCACGCAGGTGCAGCAGCCTTTTAATGGCAGTTTGTTCAATATTGGGCAAAAGCTGCAATTGGGTGTGCAAACAGATAAACGTGTTAATGTAATGAGCCCTGCCGATATAAAAGTGGTGGTACTGCAAAACCAAAACTGGCAGACCTCTTTATATATGGACCGCCCTACAATTTTCAGAGGGAATTATTTTGAATATAGTGATGAAAGCATAACCGGTATGGTTGGTGCAAAGGAGTTTCGCTGGCTTGATTTAAGAAGCCTTCGTTTACTGAGCGACCGCATGCAAACACTGGATAATAAAGGTGATACGGTACGAATAGGTGTAAAACCAGAAACCAGCCGCAACGGGCAGGCTTATATTTCGTACCGCGATTTAAATGGAGGCTATACTATTGAAACCTATGAAAGCATCAATCCCTTTTGGCAGGGCGATTATGCTTATACGCATTTTAAATATTTCCCACCGGGCAACAGGGCTATTGCCGGAACCGATATGTACATTTTTGGCGAGATGACCAACTACGCAACTGACACAACAGGGCTCATGCATTTTAACCCTGAAAGCGGGGCATATGAAAAAACCTTGTTGCTAAAGCAGGGGTATTATAACTACCTGTATGTAACTAAACCGGTCAGAGGAAATGGCATAGACTTCAGCCAGACCGAAGGCAACTTTTGGGGCACGGAAAATAATTATACCGTGCTTGTTTATTACCGCCCGTTTGGCTCCAGGGCCGATGAGTGCATTGGGTACACTACTTTCAATTCCGTATTTCAGCGATAGGCCTTATCAAGTTGGCAATTTCCTTTTGCAACTGACAATTATAATAATTCAAAAATAATTTTTGAATTTAATGAACTGCAAATTGCAAACTGTAAACAGCAAACTAATATATTTGCACCGGCAGGTCTTGCACGACCAGCTCCTGCTGAACTCCCCCAGGATTGGAAGATAGCAAGGGTAGGCGGTTGTAGCGGTGCGATGTAAGTAGCCTGCCATTTTTTTATCCCCCGGTTCCTAAAGGGGGTTCTGTAAATTTCCTTCTTTATCTTGCAGCCTTAAAATTTGAACGGCCTCTTTTTTGTTACCAGCGGAAGAATATAAATCTATCTTCTCTTGCGTCGCACTCTTGTACGTTCAAAACATTATTCAACTTTAAAAAAATCCACTTGCTTCAAAGGCTCTGCAGCGCTGCTGCCCCTGGAAGCCGGTGTGTGAATTGACATTATGAAGTTTTTTATTGATACCGCAAACCTTGCGCAAATTAGAGAAGCAGCCGAGTTAGGTGTTTTAGATGGAGTAACCACCAACCCGTCATTGATGGCAAAAGAAGGCATCAGGGGCCGTGAAGCTATTGACCAGCATTATAAAACAATCTGTGAGATAGTAGACGGTGATATCAGCGCTGAAGTGCTTTCGATTAATAAGGATGAAATTATTGAAGAAGGAAAAAAACTGGCTGCCATCCATCCAAACATCGTTGTAAAAGTGCCCATGGTTAAAGATGGTATTAAAGCAATAAGGTGGTTCACCGATAATGGTATCCGTACAAATTGCACCTTGATCTTTTCTGCCGGGCAAGCCATACTTGCTGCAAAGGCTGGAGCATCTTATGTGTCGCCGTTCATTGGCCGTATCGATGATACCGGTTGGGATGGGATGGAACTTATTGGACAGATCTCCAATATCTTCTCTATACAGGGATATAAAACAGAAATTTTAGCGGCTTCTATCCGCACTTCAAATCATATTGTTCGTGCTGCAGAGTTAGGCGCTGACGTTTGTACCTGCCCGCTTGAATCTATCCTTGGATTATTAAAACATCCATTAACAGATCTGGGCCTTGCTAAGTTTTTAGAAGACGCGAAGAAGATGTAATTATTCATATGCAATAGGCAACTTGCAATAAGTAAATGAACAACTACATCGACCGGCCTTGCTTATTGCAAGTTGCCTATTGCTTATTGGTTTTCCTTTTCCCGGAGGGTTTACTGTATTCTTTTAATATTTCTTCATTTGACATAAGGGGTTCATCAAAGCCCCTTTTTCTTATATAGATGATAGCTTCCCGCCACACTGCAGGATTGGTTTTTAGAACCGCTTTTACAGTAACGGTTTCCTGCACATAAGCACTATCAATAAATAAGTCGTTGTTCTGAAAACGTAGAAGAGAATCGTTGGAGGTAAATGTGATTTCTTTAGAAGAGAGTGGCATCCATTTTCCATCAGCCGTCTTTCCATCCACATTTATATAATTATAGAAGCCCTTCTTGAGGCTATCGGTATATAAATGAAAATAAATGCTGTCAATTTTTTGCGCACTGCCAAACTTAGCCGCTGCAAAAAATAAGAGCAATAAAATGCTATTCTTCATCATCTTTATTTTTTCAAAGTTCTTTAAACAGACGAATAGAAAATTATAAAAAGTTGCTCTTTAACAGAAACTTTTCGGTGGCTGCCAACATCCGCTGTAATGGTAGTTTATATATGCTGAATAGAATTACAAAGCGTACAAGAGTGCGACGCAAGACAAGCTAAATAGGCATTTAATTGCCCGGTACAAAAAATTTTATGGTAAAGAGTTATTTGTATTAATAACCAATTACTGACCGGAACATTACCACCGGAGGGACAGGTGGACCTTATTTCTTGTTCTTAAAATCGCCCCTTTTCCATGACTTAATAAACTCACTCCATGCGGCGGGGTTAAAGATATTCATCGGCGGCAATTGCCCCTGGTACGTAGCCCTGTTAGCGATGTTTCTGAACTGCATAGCAACGGCACCACCACCATCGGCGGGGGTATTTTGCATTAGTACCCTGCGCTTAGCCGCATCGTTATTTTGCCGGGCAATTTCTATATCATCAGTGGGGATTTTTGTATTGGCAAAATCCCTGGCAAATTGCTCTGCTGACGGCCTGGGTTTAATAATAGTCGCCGGTAAATAAAAAGTGTCCTCCACCATCAATTGAACAATATTATATTGGTTGCCTTCAATGTTGCGGGGAATGGCAATTGTTTTTGGCTTAAAACTTACGTGGGTGAAGTCAACCACATCACCCTTTAATGCCACAATTGAAAATACGCCCTGGGCATTAGTAATGGTTCCCCTTGTGGTTCCCTTGATAGACACACTCACGGCAGGAATTCCTACCAGGCTGTCAGCAGTCATTATGATCCCGTACAACTGTACTACGGAATCTTTCATAGTTTCAAATTGTGCATTTGAACGCTTAACCAGGAGAATTGAAAAAAAGAAAAGGAGGGGTAGAATTTTTTTCATCTCTTCAAAAATAAAACCTGTGGCTTTATAACGTCTAAGAGAGAAATGACTTTGGGTTAACTTTGCGCTTTCATTAACAAAACTAAATATGACCCAGGAAGATATATTGAAAGCGTTGAGTAATGTGCAGGAACCGGATCTTGGAAAAGACCTTGTGACATTGAACATGATAAGAGATATTCAGATTGATGGCAATGCCGTTTCATTCGTCGTTGTGCTTACCACACCGGCGTGCCCAATGAAAGAGCATATTCAAAACGCCTGCATTAATGCGGTAAAAATATTGGTTAACAAAGAGGCGGACGTAACCGTAAAATTTACATCAAGCACAACTACCATCCGTGCAGATAAGAACACTGTTTTACCAGGCGTAAAAAATATTATTGCAGTTGTAAGCGGAAAGGGGGGAGTAGGAAAGAGCACAGTTGCAGCCAACCTTGCTATAGCACTTTCTCAAGGTGGCGCTGATGTTGGATTACTGGATGCGGATATTTATGGCCCAAGTGTTCCAATTATGTTTGGGGTACGTGGCGAAAGACCAATGATGACGGATGTAGATGGAAAGGCCATGATCATTCCTTTAGATAGATACGGTATAAAATTGCTTAGCATTGGCTTACTGGTAGATGAAAAAAATGCGGTGGTTTGGCGCGGCCCTATGGCAAGCAGCGCTATCAGGCAATTTATTACCGAAGTAAAGTGGGGAGAACTGGATTACCTGGTTATTGACATGCCGCCTGGTACCGGCGATATTCATTTAACTATGATGCAAACAGCACCGGTGACAGGAGTTGTGGTTGTTACCACTCCACAGGATGTTGCCTTAGCCGATGCTAAAAAAGGAATTGCGATGTTTAGCCAGGCGCAGATGAATGTGCCAATAATTGGCTTGGTGGAGAACATGAGTTATTTCACACCAGCCGAATTGCCTGATAGTAAATATTACATATTTGGCAAAGACGGGGGCAAGCGTTTGGCAGATGAATACGACCTTCCTTTTTTAGGACAAATTCCTTTGGTGCAAAGTATTAGGGAAGGCGGGGATATTGGCGTACCGGTTATGATGAGTGATGATGAAGTTTCTAAGAAAGCTTTTGCAGAATTTGCCGGTGTTGTTGCCAGGAGTGTTTCAATGCGGAATGCACACATGAAGCCCGAACAAATAACCGAGGTGGTAGAAGAGCAGGTTTAATTATTTTTTTAAAATAAAATTTTTATGAAGTCATTTTCCCTGTTTTTTTTCTGTGTGTTTTTATTTTCAATCAATACAAAAGCACAAAAGCGAAAAATTTATAAGATCAATCCCGGGGAAAAAGTGACAGATATTATTACAAGGGACGAAAAATTTGCTTATCCTGATTTTATAAGCGGCAAGGTTTATCTCAGGAACGAAACTTACTACCCGGCGAAGTTGAATTATAATTCCTTATTTGGAGAAATGCAGTTTATTGACCCGAAAGGCGATACGCTTTCGTTAGCAGATGAGAATACAATCAAGCTGATAGTGATTAATGCAGATACTTTTTATTACAGCAAAGGCTATCTCAAGCAAATTAAAGATTACGGAGCTATAAAGCTGGCGAAGATGCAATTCTTTTCTTTTGTGAACCGCCAAAAGATCGGCGGTTTTGGTGAGGTGACTTCGGCTTCAATAGACACTTACAATTCCATTTCCGGCAGTAGTTATTTTAAGGATCTTGTAGCAAAGGAACTGCTTTCGATTGCTGTAAACACGGTTTTTTATGTGGGTGATAAGTTCAATAATTTTAAAGAACTCAATAAGAAGAACCTGGTAGAATTTTATTCAAAAAACGAAAAGGAAGTTCAAGCCTATCTCAAACGGAATAAAATTGATTTTTCCAATGAGCAGGAGATTTTAAAAATGTTGACCGATTTTAATTTCGCTTCTACACAATAAATTCATCGCATCTCCAATGTATAATTTGCCTTATTACAAAGAAAAAGATCAACGAATTATTTTAGATTTTATTCATCAACACCCTTTTGCTTTTATTTCAGGTTGTAGTGAAAACGGAAAACCTGTTGCAACGCAAATCCCTGTTTTTATTGAAGAAAGAGGAGGCAAGCTTTATATGACAGGCCATATGATGCGGCAAACAGACCACCAAAAAGCCTTCGGGAAAAATTCAAATGTTCTCTGTGTTTTTACTGGTCCTCATGCTTATGTTAGCGCTACCTGGTATCAAGACCCGCACCAGGCTTCCACATGGAATTATATGTCTGTGCATGTAATAGGCCATCTGCGTTTTTTAGACCTACAAGGATTGATTGATGTATTGAAAAAGACATCGCTTCATTTTGAAAAAGGAAATATCGCATCTTCTACATCGTTTGATAATTTAAGCGAAGAATATACTTCCCGCTTAATGAAAGCCATTATTGCTTTTGAAATAGAAGTGGAAAACATAGATACAGTTTTCAAGCTTAGCCAGAATCGCGACGAAGAGAGTTATCAAAACATTATAGAGAAACTTGATGGCCAGGATGAGGATGCAAAAGCGATCGCCTCTGAAATGAAAAAAAGAAAAGAGGAACTATTCCTGGCAAAATAAATTGTAGCTAACAAGTCCAAGGTTTTCATTATGAATTTATCACTCAACGGAAAGAATGCCATTATTTGCGGAAGCAGCCAGGGAATAGGATCAGCCATTGCAAATGAACTAGCACTGCTTGGTGCTAATTGCATTTTGTTGGCAAGAAATGAAGGAAACTTAAGAACAGTGTTTTCAAGTTTAGATACTTCATTGAAACAAACTCATTCTTTCCATTCTATTGACTTTACTGATCATGTCGCAACAAAAAATTTATTGGGAAACATAACCTCGCAACACCCGATTCATATCTTAATTAACAACTCCGGCGGGCCCCCGTCAGGGCCAATCGCAGACGCGGTAGAAGATCAGTTCATTGCAGCTTTTAACCAGCATTTAATCATCAATCATATGCTTACAAAAGCAGTGATTGAAGGAATGAAAAGCGAACAGTATGGACGCATCATCAATATCATTTCAACATCGGTAAAAGTTCCTTTAAAAAATTTAGGAGTATCCAATACTATTCGCGGTGCTGTTGCTTCCTGGGCAAAAACAATGTCGAATGAATTGGGAGAGTTTGGAATAACCGTAAATAATATTCTTCCGGGCTTTACCCGTACCGACCGGCTTTATTCGCTCATAAAAACAACGGCAGCTTCCACCAATAGATCTGAAGCAGAAGTAGAGCGACAAATGGTATCGGAAGTTCCGGCAAAACGTTTTGGAGAGGCTTCGGAAGTTGCAGCGGTTGCCGCATTTCTTGCTACACCTGCTGCTGCCTATGTAAACGGTACAAGCATACGTGTGGATGGAGGAAGAACCGGGTCAATTTAATTACCAATCTATGCAATTTGAAAATAGTCTTGGTCATGCAAAAAGTTTAGATGAAGATGATATTTTAAAAAACTTTCGGGCCGGGTTCATCTTACCGCAGCATCAAAAGGAAGACGCCATTTATTTTTTAGGTAACTCTTTGGGCTTACAACCAAAACGCACTGAACAATACATCCAAGAAGTGTTACATCAATGGGGTGCCTTTGGTGTAGAAGGATTTTTTAAGGGTGACCAACCATGGATGAATTTGCACCAGCAACTTACATCAACCTTGTCGGAGATTGTTGGAGCCAGGCCCCATGAAGTTGTAGTGATGAACCAGCTTACCGTAAACCTGCACCTTATGCTGGTAAGCTTTTATCAGCCGCAGGGTAAGCGTAATAAAATTTTATGTGAAGCCAAAGCTTTCCCGAGCGATCAATATATGCTGCAAACGCATGTGCGGCAAAGAGGGTTTGATGTTGATAAAACAATTATTGAGGTAGGGCCACGCATTGGCGAAACACTGATTAGAGAAGAAGATATTCTAACTGCAATTGAGCAGCATAAAGATGAATTGGCGTTAATATTTTGGGGCGGCCTAAATTATTATACCGGCCAGTTGTTTAACATGCAAGCTATTACTGCTGCAGCACATGACTGTGGTGCAAAGGTGGGTTTCGACCTGGCGCATGCTGCAGGAAATATTGCCTTGAACCTGCATGACTGGAATGTAGACTTTGCCTGTTGGTGCAGCTATAAATATTTAAACTCAGGTCCTGGTGCTGTGGCTGGCGTTTACATTCATGAGCGATACCATAATGACAGTTCTTTAAATCGTTTTGCCGGTTGGTGGGGTAGTAAAAAGGAAACACAGTTCTTGATGCAAAAAGATTTTGTGCCTGAACCGTCTGCCGAAGGCTGGCAACTTAGTACACCTTCGCCTGTTTTGTATGCCGCACATAAAGCATCTTTAACCATTTTTGAAGAAGCCGGTGTACAAAATATTTTTAATAAAAATGTGCTACTAAATAACTACCTGCATTTTCTTTTACAAGAGGTGATCAAACAAACTCCTTCTGAACACATGCGAGTATTAACGCCTGGTAAAGCGGGTGAGAAAGGTTGCCAGGTTTCAATGCTTGTAAAAAACGGCAAACAAATTTTTGATGAACTTTCTGCGAATGGCGTGTTTGCTGATTGGCGTGAACCTGACGTGATACGTGTTGCACCAGTTGGCTTGTACAATACATTTGAAGAGGTATGGAAGTTTTCACAAATCTTAAAAAGAGCAATCAATAAATTTTCTAAATAATAAGTAAGGGTTATTTTTTACGGATTCTGAACTTATGTTTCTTAAATACGCAAAAATTGTTCTGGATTTCATCTGCAAAATTTTCGATTATGTAATTCATTATTTCTCTTTTTTCCTGCCCATTCATTTCTTCAAGGCGAAGCAGCAAAACACCTTCATGTTTCAGCCCTGAATTGTATACCAATTCTCCAAAGTCTTTATCCATTGTAATTACATTCTTTTATCGGACAGAGCAATTTGTAAGATTGAAAGATCATTCATTGCCGGGTTAATATCAAGTATGGATTTTACATCATGCCCTTTCAACTGCAACATTTCTTCTACTTTTTTACCTACACCAGCATCTATAAGAAATTTCATTTTTCGCCAAGATTTACTGAATAAACCCGTTCTTCTTTTACTAACTCATTTGCATAGAGCAATACAGCTTTTATATCGTCGGATTCTAATACCGGGTAATCTTCAAGTAAGTCTTTCTCCGAAACGCCACCTGCCAACGCTCCCAAAATTTGTTCTACAGTTATCCTCATGCCTCTTATAACTGGTTTCCCTACCATGATTTTTGGATCAATGGTAATTCGCTGTAAAAGTTCCTCTTTGTTTACATTTGGCATCTTACACATTTTTATAAAAATACAATTTAATGACGCGACAGGAATTAGTCTCACAAATCTTCGCAAAGCAAACCTATCTCCTTGTTGGGTTAGACACTGACAGTACAAAACTTCCCCTTCATTTACAGGGCCATCCAGATGCTATTTTTGAATTCAATAAAGCTATTATTGATGCGACACTGGAGCATTGCGTTGGCTATAAAATTAATACCGCGTTTTACGAAGCCGAAGGGTTGAAAGGGTGGGAAGCGATGGAGAAAACTGTTAACTATATTCCATCAACCCATTTTAAAATTGCCGATGCCAAGCGTGGGGATATCGGCAATACGTCAGCACAATACGCTAAAGCTTTTTTTGAAACATTATGCTTTGATGCCATTACCGTAGCACCATATATGGGTGAGGACAGCATCAAACCTTTTTTGGAATACAAGGATAAATGGACTATCGTTCTTGGTCTTACTTCCAATGCCGGGTCAAAAGATTTTGAACTGCAAAAAATGGTAACGACAACAGAGGTTTTGGTTGAAGGCATTCATACTACAGTGCAGCAAACAGGTTATTTGTACGAAACTGTTTTGGCAACAGCTTCTGACTGGGGAACCGACGAAAACCTGATGTTTGTTGTTGGCGCCACCAATGCAGATCAGGTTACTAACATTCGCCGGTTAACCCCCAACCATTTCTATTTGGTACCTGGTATTGGTGTACAAGGTGGAAGCCTTTCTGCCATTTCTGAAAAAGCGTTGATTGCCGATTGCGGTTTATTAGTGAACGCCAGCAGGGCTATAATTTATGCTTCGGAAGGAGAAGACTTTGCAGAAGCAGCCGGCCTGATAGCACTGGAATATGCACAGGAGATGAAGCTTTATTTAAAATGATAGTCGCTGCTACTTCTTTAAAAGAGCGGTATCGATTTAAACTTACAATTAATTCACTCAATAGATTTCATTAAGTACAACAGTGCCCTTCGTTCCCCAGGAGAAACTGTGCAACGACAGCTTCATAACAGCACTTCAGCTAAGTACATAATTTTAAAATTTATTAACTGCGCCAATTCTATATTTATCCATCCGCGTAAACATTTCAAAACTTATTTCAACAATGCAACGATTATTCTTACTTGTAGGTTTAGTTCTAAACGTATTTATTACACATGCACAGGAGCCCGTAACAAAAGCTAATTATGCAGCTGCTGCACGTTTCTCCCCAAAGAAAATGGAGAAGATGCTTTTCAGCACTTCGGTTGATCCCCACTGGTTAAAAAAGGGTGACAGGTTTTGGTATTCATACGAAACTACCAATGGCAAAAATTGGTACCTGGTAGATGCAGGCAAGAGCATAAAACGAAAACTTTTTGATAACGAAAAGATGGCAGCGCAGTTGTCGCTTATTGTCAAAGATCCGGTAGATGCGCAACACCTGAACATTGATAGCGTTCGCTTTGTAAAGGACGAAGAATGGATTCAGTTTGAAGTAAAAAGTACAGAAGAAATAGAGAAGAAAGACACTACAGTAAAAAAGGGAACGGCACCTGTAAAAGAAAAAAAGGTTTATTATTTTGAATACAATCTTACTACTGCACAGCTGGTTGAGCTTTCAAATTTTAAAAAACCAAAGCGCAATCCACGCTGGGCGTCTGTTTCGCCAGATGGCCAAATGATCGTATTTGGTCGTAATTATAATTTATCATGGATGGACAAGGCCAATTACGAAAAGGCTTTAAAAAACGAAGAGGATAGTACGATTGTAGAAAATAAATTAACCACTGACGGAATTGAGTACTACAGCTATTATAACGAAGGTGGAGAAACTAATGTTGATAAAGAAAAAAATAAAGCCAAACGCAAGCCTGCTGTTATTTACTGGAGCCCCGATTCAAAACACTTTACGATGGTGCGAACCGATTCCCGCAAAGTGAAAGACTTGTGGGTAATAAACAACAGTGCAGAACCGCGGCCTACGCTTGAAACCTATAAGTACTGGATGCCGGGAGAAAAGGAAGCACCGGTTGCTGCTGTTTTATTATTTGATGCCGCAACAAAAACGTACAAGCCATTAGAAATAAAACAGTTTAAAGACCAGGAGATCTCTATTCAGTCGGCAGTACAATTACAAAGCACCCGCGATGATGACTACCGTCCGTTACGTTGGTTGGGTACCGGGGATAAATTTTATTTTAACCGTACAAGCCGCGATCTGAAACGAATTGATCTGTGTACGGTTGATATTATTACCGGTGCGGTAACGCCGTTAATTGCTGAACGTTCTAATACCTATGTGGAAACAAGGCGTCCTGGTTTGGTGAACAATGGCGCTGAGCTAATTCACTGGAGTGAAAGAGATGGCTGGGGACATTTTTATTTGTACGACGGTACTGGCAAGATTAAAAACCAGATTACCTCCGGCTCGTACCATGTTGAGGACATTGCAGGGATAGATGAGAAAGCCCGGGTATTATACTTCCGCGCCAATGGTAAGGAACAAACCGAAGACCCTTACTTTGAACATTTGTACCGTATAAATTTTGATGGAACAGGATTGCAATTATTAAATCCAGGCGACTTCGATCACACATCAAGCTTGAATGATAACAAAGCTTTTTTTGTCAATAATTTTTCAAGGGTCAATACGGTACCGAAAACGGTTTTGTATGCCAGCGATGGAAGAAAGGTGATGGACCTGGAAACGGCTGATTTCTCTTCATTGATGGCAGCGGGCTATAAGTTTCCACAGCCTTTTAAAGTGAAGGCCGATGACGGTGTTACTGATTTATATGGTGTGATGTACAAGCCATTCAACTTTGATTCTACAAAAAAATATCCCCTGATAGAGTATGTGTATCCCGGCCCTCAAACGGAGGCGGTAAATACTTCATTCAGCCGCAGTCTTGACAGGGTTGACAGGTTAGCGCAGGTTGGTTTTATCGTGGTAACAGTAGGCAACCGTGGCGGCAACCCGGCACGCAGTAAGTGGTATCACAACTACGGCTATGGTAATCTCCGCGACTATGGACTCGCTGATAAAAAAACAGCTGCGGAACAATTGGCCGACCGTTATAATTTTATTGATGTTGAAAGGGTAGGCATTTTCGGCCATTCTGGTGGCGGGTTTATGAGTACCGCGGCTATGCTGGTATATCCGGAATTTTTTAAAGTGGCGGTGTCCAGTTCCGGCAATCATGATAATGCTATTTACAACCGCTGGTGGAGCGAAAAGCATAATGGTGTAAAAGAATCCATCGGTGAAAAAGGCGATACCTCGTTCGTGTATAGTATTGAAAAAAATCCTGACCTGGCTAAAAACTTAAAGGGCCGTTTAATGCTGACAACCGGTGACATTGACAACAACGTACATCCTGCCAATACTATCCGTATGGCCAATGCATTGATAAAAGCCAACAAGCGGTTCGACTTTGTGATGTTGCCCGGGCAGCGCCACGGTTATACAGATATGACAGAGTACTTTTTCTGGCGCATGGCCGATTACTTCAGCGAGTATTTACTTGGCGACAGGGACAGGCCGGTGGATATTGGTGAAATGAACAGGGAGATAGAACAAGGCGGAAACAAACGAAGAACCGCCGTACCTGAGTAAGAAGTAAATTTCGTAAAGAGTAGACAGGCCGGACAATATTGTCCGGCCTGTTTGTTTTTGGATAGCCCCATTTTCTTCAACAATTTTTTAACGGGAAGGCTTACAATATTTGGCGGCAGCTTAAGTTATTACACCAATGAAAGCCTTGAATATGATATCTTTTTCCCTTTTATTGGCTATTGCGTTTGCGTGTACGAAAAGTACAGACAGCACAGAACCCGTTATTGACAATTCCACTTCAACTGTCAATAAAACATTGATGCTTCAACTGGTTAACGATGCCCGCAAAAAAGGTTGCCAGTGTGGCGATACCTGGTACCCGTCTGCACCGGCTCTTACGTGGGATGTGCTTTTGGAAAAAGCTGCCTTAAATCATAGCAAGGATATGTACAGCAATAATTATTTTAGTCATACCTCACAGGATGGAACCGGTGCCGGGGTTCGTATTGATGTTGCCGGTTATAAATGGAAAACCTACGGTGAAAATATTGCGATGGGTTATAACACTGAACAGGCGGTAGTAGAAGGGTGGTTAAAAAGCCCTGGCCATTGCCAAAACATTATGAAGGCATCCTTTAAAGAAATGGGTGTAGCCAAAGTTGGCAATTACTGGACACAGGATTTTGGCGCAAAATGAGCTCAATCGGGATTTATACGATGATTACAATAGATTGAACAAAAACATTTATAAAACAAGAACAGTTTTGCAGGTGCATCTCTTTTTATTCTTTCCGGCGATCATGTAGTTTCAAAATATTCTTAAAGCGGACTAGATGTAGGTGTTGGAAGTCAGTACCACTAATTGCTTTGTCACCCCGATACTTTCTTGGTCAGCACAGGCTGCGGTTGCTGTTTACAGATGTCTCCTGTGTCGGCATAACAAACAACACTGCCATTATTGTTATAACACGCTGTAGAATCCAGTCAATTATTTTTTGACAGACTCTCCGTTCTGTTTCTTTACTTTTAGCAAAAGACTTCATGAAGTATATCTATTCAGTTTTGGTTGCACTACTTGTACTGTGTTATGTAACCAATGCGCAAACACCTGCCGCTGATGCTGTATTAAAACCAGTGTATGCAAAAGCAGCTAAGGAAAATAAAAAGGTGCTGCTGATCTTTCATGCTTCGTGGTGTGGATGGTGCAGAAAGATGGATGCCTCGTTAGCCGATAGCTCCATAAAAAAAGCCATTGATAAGAGTTATGAAATTGCTCACTTAACGGTGTATGAAAGCAAGGACAAAACGGAGCTGGAAAATCCCGGTGCACTGGAGGTTCTTACAAAATTCGGCGGAGCTGATAAAGGCTTGCCTTATTGGTTTGTGCTGGATGCAAATGGTAATAAATTAGCCGACTCACAATACAAGCCGGGTGAAAATACAGGATGCCCTGCGAGTGCAGAAGAAGTGGCTTACTTTATTGGTGTATTGAGTAAAACATCTTCATTAAAGGAAGATGAGTTGAAGAAAGTAGCGCAAAGGTTTAGGAAGAACGAGTTGTGAGGGTTGGGATTTGGCGGCTAACGTTAAAGTGTTTATGAAGTAGTGGCATTTGAAAAACGTCAGTTTCAATTAACCACAAAAGCAAAATAATGATTAAAGCCGAATGCTTAACGTCCCGCCACAATTTTATAAACACACTGTTACCTGCAGGCTTTCCTCTTGCCGTCGTATTCCCTCTCTATTTCGTCAAGTCCCAGTAATCTATCCTCAAATACAGGTTTATAAACAACATGATTGATGATTTTTTCATAATAATTCAGCTTGTAGTCAATTGCTCCTACTGAAAGCTGCTCGAATTCAAAATCATTTGCTACTCTAAGCTTGAAAGCGTTTTCGCCGTTTACTGTGAAGAGTTCGAAGTCAGTTATTTTGATGTCATTATTACTACCATCTTCGGTGTACTTCGACTGATAAACATACTTCACTAATCTGATAGTATCAACAAAGTTTTCTTTTGCTTTCCAGGTTAATATTTCAATCCCGTTACAATTCTGTTTGTGAAGCTCAAAAGCATTTACGTCAAAAACATCATAGTCCCTTAAATGTTTCAAGCGTAAGGAAAGACTGTCTGTATTAAATGCCGCAGATTGTCCTTCGATTAAGATTGCATTTTTTCCATGTCCATGCTTAGCAAATTCCTTTAGCAAAGTGTCAATCGTTTGTTTTAGTTGTGTCTCCTGATAAGAAATTACGTCCTTTACAATAGGTTGTTTCCTTGTAGCCTGCTTACAACTACAAACTGAAAATATAAGAACAAAGATTATGGTTAGGAGTCTTCTCATTAAAGCTTGCAGGTAACGTTAAAGTGTTTATGAAGTTGT
>JAQBNG010000209.1 GCA_028288675.1 Flavisolibacter sp.
AGTATCATACGCAAGGTATTGGCAAAAGCCAGCCCATGAACCAATCCAAAAAACAAGGCTAAAAAGTAATAAATACGGACTGCTTATGGCGTAAACGATTTTTGAAAATGGTTGCTGATGGCTGTAATAACAATCGTACAGGGAATCAAAAACTCTATCAGGCTTTCTTTTACTTCAACCAGTTCTTTAGTGCTAAGAATTAGTGTAATAGTATGGCCGATAGTGAACGCGGTAATAAGAATGAGCACCTGCTTCCAGTCTTTAAGCATATAAATTGCTGCCAGCGCAGCAATGAACAAAATATGGTCAAGCGCTTCAATGGTAATAATATGCTCCCAGCCTATCTTAAAATAAAATGTAAAGTCGTTCATAGTGAGTGGGTGGTTAATTAGTTAACTGGTTGATTAGTTGATTTGGCGGTGAATGATTTTTGATGTTTTATCACCAATTCCGTAAAACGGATGTCCGCTTCTACCCCTTCCTGATCAACTAGTCAATGGGCAACCTTTAACCTTTTATAGCTTGAAGGCTTCAATATAAACCGCATTTTTGTAATCATAAAAAATACTGTGTCAATGGCCTTATTCTTTTATAAATGGACGACTCTTTTTCTTTTACCTTTTGTAACTCTGGGCAGTGTTTCCAAAACAAGTGCTTTGGCAAAAGCACCGCATCCTTTTTATGTTTCGGTTACCGAGATCAATCAGAATTCTTCAGCCAAAACCCTGGAGATAAGTTGCAAATTCTTTACGGAAGATTTTGAGCAAGCCATAGAAAAAGCATACAAAGCACAATTGGATATTTCACTGGCGAAAGACAAAGGAAGTTTTGATAAATTCATTCCTGATTATATCTCCAAACATTTGTCGCTTGTGGTTGATGGAAAACAGGCTACTTTAAGCTATGTTGGTTTTGAAAAAGAAAAAGAATCAGTGTATGTTTATTTTGAAGTGAGCAATATTTCTGCTGTAAAAAACATGAGTGCTGTTAATAGCCTTCTCCACGATTTTATTAACCAGCAAATTAATATTATGCATGTAACGATTGGAGGTAAGCGGCAAAGCACTAAGCTGGATTATCCGCAGACGAAAGCAGCTTTTGGGTTTTAAGAAAGCTTATCCTGTAGCTATCATCAGAAATACAGCGCTGAAATAAATCCAAAGAATTGAAAATAAAATATGAATGATCGTTTCAAATCTTTTACCGCTCCAAAGTTTTGATGAGTAAACAAAGAATTGAAAGATGAGCCTTGTTGCCCAAAAAATAAAAAGTCCGAAAGATAATTGTTGTCCCAGACGGGTATGCAAAATGTCATTAGTAGCGTAAATACAGAATACACCCATCAGTAAAACATTCAGCGCAATAAAGAAAGTATGCACATACATAAGTTGTTTGTTGATCAGACTAAGGCTCACCAATTCATCTTTCCATTTAAAATGCCTGGGGAAAATGAAATGAATAAAGGCCAGAATAATCATTATAAAGCCAGAAATTTTAAGATGGATTTCCATTTTTAGTAAGGATAAATACCGTGATAAATGGGGTGATTTGCAGCTCCTTTTCAATAATAAGTTCTGCTGCGTTAAATAAATGCTTCCATACTCCTCTAGAATGAAAATGTAAGAAGCCGATGTTGTAGGCAAGAAAGTTAGGAAGGTTTCTTAAGTGTTCTGCTACGATAATTTTTCCATCCAGTGCTAATCCATCTTTTAACTGTTTAAAAAAACCGTTGCGCTCTTTGCTGTCTCTAATTTCATGGGCTGATAAAATGCAAAAAATAACGTCAGCGGAATTTGATGTTATCTGTACCTCCCCAGTGCTGATTGTTTTTGTACCAGGATAAACCGCATACACTTTCCTTGCTCTTTTTATAGAAATTTCAGTATGTTTTCGTGGGTCATAAAAATCAAGAACGGTAATGCTTGCCTCGGGATATTTTTTTAAAAAAAGTGCGCTTGTTTCATCGAAGCCGGCATGGATGTTTATGAGTTTAGAACCTGCCGCTAAATCCAAAAAATTCAGCCAGTCTAACTTGTATAAGTTGGAAAGATCATAGATGTAGAAGGATACGATTAACGAGATGAGAGTGATAGCTATAATCATGATACCGGTGATGCCGATGACAGGATGGAGGAGTGGAAAATATGGTTTCGCAATATGTGAAACGCCAACTATACAGATAGCTATAAAATATAAATGCCAGTTGAACCTGATTATATTTATTATCCCTTGCAAAGGTTTTCTACTTACGGTTTCCATTTATCTGTTTTACCTTTTTTCCAATAGTAAGGAACGTTTTGAATGAGAAAACCATTGGCAAGAACAACATCTTTTAAGCCTAAGCTTTGTATAAAGCCAACATTATGCTTCAGCACTTCAACGGCTTTGGGCTTCCAATCTTCCCTGATGCCTTCAATAATCAAAACTTCTTTTTTGGCCGCATCATAAGTTAATGTAAAAGGTAGGGGACCGGCAAAACGCCTCGCTTCTTTCCAGTCTTTAAAAGGCGATTGTTGAGGAAGGCTTGCTGATTCATTGCCATTGTCAACTTGTATATCAAGATTGGATTTCGTGGACTGAACTTTTATTCTTGAACCTTCATTGGTTAAATGAATATCAGTAGTACCATAATTATAATGGGTGAAAATGTTACCCCAGAATTCCATCTTCTTTTTATCTGTTTCCGACCTGATGATGTATAAGCCTCTTAAATGTTTGCCCTGGCTTGTTGTGTATCGAACGAAAATTCTGTACCCGGTTAAAACAAAATCATTGCCCATGAATTTTGGAAAACCTTTTGGCCTCAGCTCTTTTGTTTTAACGATGGCTACGGCAATGAATGCCCATTTGTTTTTAAACGTGTCTAACTGCAGGCATTCAGGAATAAAAGTTTGTAGGTATTCTTTTGGAACAGCGTAGGTAAGCACTAATGAGCTTTCAAAAAATGCTTCAACAGCAAAGGGATGATTCTTTAAAAAAGCTAACAAGGTTTTTGCATTTTCAATTACTAAAGGTAGGCTTGAATGGTTGGCGATGAAAGACAAACTCATTTAAAACTAAGACGGTAATAAAACACGCAGCTAATACTATATTCATTCTTCCAAATAAGAGAAGATCAGGTGCAAGAATAAATTCAATGATGTTCATGGAAGCCACTAACACTATCTGGGTTACTGAACACCAACGGGATTTTATGCCACTTATGAGCCACACCACTATTAAGATTTCAAGGGCGCCAATAGCTTTAGTAAGCATGCCTGCATATTCATCTCCAAGTATTCTTGCAACAATTTGCTGATGACGGGGAACAAGATTGAGGAGTTTGCAAAATAAACCGTTGATTAGCCACACAAAGGAGATGGCAACAGTCAGGATTCTTCTTGAGGATAAAGTTTGAATCTTCTCCAAAGTGTATCTGGTATAATTGGTTTAATTAATTGTCCAAGATAATTTTTTCGAAATTCTGCTTTAATTCCAAAGCTTTTAAATTCACGATCTGGGCAAATATAGATTCCAAAAATAATATCCTTTACTGAAGAAATATTCGCATAATTGCCAGTAGTTCTATCCAGATTGTAATGCAATGATGTAGTTCAGGGGCGCCAACTAATTGCACCTTGTGCCTCCACTCTTAATACCTTAAAGATATAGCAGCTTTACATAATGATATTGTTAACGGGATAGACTCTTTCGGGCAGGTCTTTTTCATCCAGCATTTCCCGCAAATCAATCTCAATATTCCGGCAGATAGATGTCATAGGTATATCGTTGATTCCCTTCTCAAAAGGGTTTTCACTTTTATCGCCGATGATTTCCATTACGTTAAACACCCAGGAAATAAGTACACTCATTGGGATGGTAAGCCACACATAAGCATCACCATATTTAGATAGCTCACCCATCAATCCATAAGGAAGAATGATGGCTAGTATCCACACAAACAGATCACTGAAGAAAGCGTACTGCCGGGGAAATGGATAATTTTTTATTCTTTCGCAAGCCCCCTGCTCATTGTAAAGGGCACTGATGATCTTTCCCAGCTCTATTTGTTTCAATGTTTCAATACAGCCTTTATCGTGCATGTGAAGGATATGCTCACTTTGCTTTCGCAGAAGATGTGCTGCAGTATTGCTTTTGGTGTAAAGGTCTTCTGCTTCATCATCGTGCAAAAACTGTTTGATTTCTTCCAACAGGTTTTGATGCGCAAAAGGTGTTTCATCTCTTACTATAATAGTGAATGGGTCATTCTTATCCTCCCATACTTTTTTGTGCCGTAGCTGAATTCGCAGCGCATTGATGTAGGCTATGTGCCGGTAGATCATGATTCGCTTGTGCTCTTTCAAGGCTTCATAATCAAGTTCCCCACCAGGTTGAATATAGTCCAGCAGGTAAACGGTTAGGGTTCTGCTAAGGTTAACAATAGCGCCCCAAATTTTTCTTGCTTCCCATAAACGCTCATAGGAAGAGTTGTTTTTAAAGCCTACATAAAAAGCTACTGCCGTTCCCATAAGAGCTATTGGGGCAAAAGGAAGAGCTAAAAATTTGGCTCCCGCCCACTCGTACAAGCAGGTAATTATGGCGCTATAAACGAAGAATACCAGTAGAGGCTTCCAGGCAAATCTTATAATAAAATTGAAAGGCAAATTGCGGGCTGCGTACATTTTTTGTCTTTAAGTAGTCACACTACTTAAAAGTTGTGCCGGGGCAATTGGCTACCCGCTGAACAATTCTTCGCTTAAAAATTGGCCGTAGCATTATATTTAACCTTATGGTTTTAATACATTAATCAACCTTCTGCGGAAATTGGGAAAATTTTAAATTTTGAAGTTATCAGAAAGCTTTTACTGTTTTGCAGAAGTGCCGCATAGAACTACAAAGCGTACAAGAGTGCGACGCAAGAAAAGCCTAATTGTTATTCCGTCCGCCGGGTCACAAAAATCATCCTACCACCTCGCCACAACCTTAAAATTTATCAACCTTGGCGTTAACCTGTTTGGTAATGTAAACGTGTTGTTAGCAAAGTCCTTAATCAGCAGATAAGAAATTGTATTAGGCCGGTCAATCAAATTAAACACTTCAAAAGAAGCCCATATATTTTCGAAGTTGCGGAAAGGGGAGTGGCTGCGACGGTTGCTTTTTTCGCCATCAAGGAGCAAGGCGCTAAAGCCAATATCCATGCGGATGTAAGGCTCTATTCGCAAGGCATTGCGGTACCGCACATTACCGGGAATATTGTACGGAAGATTAGTGCCGTAAATAGTACTGATGTAAACTTTAAAGTTCTTGTTGGTGGCAAGATAATCCTGGAAAAACATTCCAAACGTGATGGTTCTGTCGGTAGGCCGGCGAAACCAGCCGCCTTCAACATTGCTGCTGTCAGTGGGTTGAAAAAGTGAATCAACTTTATACACTTTATAAAAATCGTTGGTGAGATTTTCCCGTGTGCGCATAAAGCCAAGGCTCACCCAACTCTCCGCATCTTTAACCAGTTCGCCGAACAAGCGCATCTCCACACCGGTTGCATAAGCCTTCGCATTGTTCTCGCCTGAGTAGCGTATGCGAACATTGTCAATATCATAGGGCACAACGTTCGTCATGGATTTATAATAGGCTTCAGTGGTTAAGCGAAGCTGTCGGCCAAGGCCATAAAAATTATAATCGAAACCGGCTACTCCCTGCCAGCTTCGTTGCGCTTTTAGCTCAGTGTTTATACTGCCATTATAACGGCGCAACTCTCGATAAAAAGGTGGCTGATGATAAGCACCAACTGCTGTGCGGAAAACAATGTCTTTTTTCCAACCGGGCTTCCATGAAGCACCAATGCGGGGAGAAATCAGGAGCTCGTTATTCAGATCATTGTGATTAAACCGCACACCGCCTTGCAAGGTGTAAGAACTCTTGCCTTTATTAAAAACAATGTTGTCCTGGATGTATCCGCTGAATTTATTAATGTCTAAATCTGCATTTGATTTGGTCACTTTATTCAACTGTAAGAACGCAGGATTGTAGGGCAAGGAATAACCGGCAGAATCCTGGTATTCCCATTCATTCAGCTTGTCCGCAATCTTTGTTTTATCATAACCAAGCCCCCATTGAATTACATGGGCCGCTTTATTCAACTGCCCTTTGTGCGATACATTATAATCAACAATATTCAACTGGTTACGGGCAAAAGTTTGATACACGCCTGCACCCAACGGGTTAACAATTGATCCGAAGGATGAAGAGCTTTTATCAAAATCACGATCACCAAAAAGGTAGGCGCCGGTAATATCTATGTTCTCGCTTTCATCGTTTTCAAAACGGGAGGCCAGCCATTTCAAGCGCAAATTTTTAGTGGCCTGGTAAGTAGTCGAAAGCCCTAACATACCGGTGCTGTACTGGTCTTTTTCGCGGCCTTCAAAAAAAATATCAACCCCTAAATTAGCGGTGAAGAAAGGAGAGAATACTGATGATGTTAACTGGCTTTCCTGCGGTATGAGTGAAAACTTAGAGGAAGAAATATTAGCCAGTAATTCTGTGCTCCACTTGCTGTTTATTTGATACGTCAGTAAAGCCTGCAAGTCGGAGGAAGAAGGAACATATGAACCAACTGTTTCCTGTCTGGATAACAGGTTACGATTGCTCCGGTTTCGTGCGCCTAATAAATAAGTAAACTTTTTACCAGCTCCCTCAACATGAAAGCCTTGTTCCAAAATGCTTATGTAGGCAGAGCCGCCAAACTTCTTTGGTGTGTTATATTGAATATCTAAAACCGAACTCATTTTATCGCCATAACGGGCAGAAAAGCCGCCATTGTAAAAAGATATGTTGCGAACCAATTGCGGGTTGATAAAACTCAAACCTTCCTGCTGGCCGCTTCGCACTAAGTACGGACGGAATACTTCAAAATCATTTACGTAAATAAGGTTCTCATCGTAGCTGCCGCCGCGTACATTGTACTGTGAAGTAAGCTCGTTGTTAGAACCTACAAACACTTTCAATAAACCTTCAACCCCCATAATCGGCGAAGGCAGGTTGATAACTGATTTTGGATTAGGACGTATTAATCCAACTTCGGCCCTGTCGCGTTGGTCTTTGATGATTACTTCCTGCAGTGTGCCTTCACCGGCTTCCATACGCACCGTTACTTTTTCTACTTCGCCTTCACTTAATAAAAAATTTTGTTGCACTGTTTTATAACCGCTGTATGTGAAGATCAGCGCAAAAGCTTTGTCGGCTGCAACAGTAAGCGTAAAGGTTCCTGAATCGGAGGTTGAAAGCAATTTTTGTTGTCCAAGAATGCTGACCGAAACGCCGGTCAGTATAGTTTCGTTCTCTCCAATAACTTTCCCGGAAACAGTCGCCAGCTTTTTTTGGGCAAAAGAAAAAGTACAAACAAACAGGGCTGAAATAAGCAGGTAAATGCATCTGGCTTTCACAAACAGGATTTTGGTTAAAACTAATGGTTTGCGCCCATGAAAGCTATTTTCTTACGCGGCCTATTTTTAAGAAAAGCGGGAAGTGAAATTCTTTATCATCATTACCCGGCCAGGCTTTCTCCAGGTCCTCTTCTATTAAAGACAAAGGCGAACTGCCTTTTTTCTGTATGTAGTTCTGCACTGCCGACCAACTTGATAAATAACCAAGCAAACCTTCTTTGTTCCAGTTAAGTACAAGGTCAAAATCTTTCGAAGGAAGCGGTGCAAAATCAAATTCTACAGAAGCGTAACGGTCATCCACATATTGGCGTTCTTTATCCCAATAACGTTTAATTATGTCATGATAAAAATGCTGAATGATGGAGGTGATATTTTCATCCGTGCTAAAGAAAACGTGATAACCCCATGCTGCCACTACAGCATTTTTTTTGCAAACCCTGGTTGCCTCTTTGTGAAAGGCTTTCCAGTCGAACCAATGGTAAGCGGTCGCTATGGTAATCAAATCAAAGCTGTTATCGGCAAATGGTGTTTGTTCCGCAGTGGAAACCTGGTAGTGAATATTTTCTTTCTGTACTGCATACTTCAGTTGTGCTTCACTTAAGTCGGTGGCTTCTACTTTTGTAAATTGGTCCGCTAAAACTAAAGCAGCCTGGCCGTTTCCGGTGGCACAGTCCCAGGCGCATTCTTTTTCATTTACAAAGCTTAGGATGTAATCAAATAGTTCCGGCGGGTAGGTGGGACGGTATTTTGCGTAGGCATCTGCCTGGTTAGAAAATAAATCTTTTGCCATTATATTCTTTTTAGTTGTGCAATTGTTTCTTTTGGATCAGCCGAACCAAATACAGTGTTCCCTGCCACCAACACATCAGCTCCTGCATCAACAATCGCTTTTGCATTTTCCAGCGTTACACCACCATCAATCTCAATCTTTACATTCAGTCGTTTTTCTTCAATCATTCGCCGCAGTTCTTTTATTTTTTCAATCGTGTGTGGAATTAATTTTTGTGCGCCAAACCCAGGGTTTACACTCATGAGCAGAACAATATCAATATCTGCTAAAATATCTTTCAAAAAAGATACCGGTGTATGCGGATTGATAGCTACTCCAGCCTGCATTCCTAATGATTTTATCTGCTGTATGTTGCGATGCAAATGCGGGCATGCTTCAAAATGTACGGTAAGAATATCGGCGCCGGCGGCTTTAAATTCCTCTGCGTATTTCTCCGGCTCCAGTATCATCAGGTGTACATCGCAAACCTTGGTTGTCGTTTTTCTAATTTGTTTGATAATGGACATGCCAAAAGAAATATTGGGTACAAAGCGGCCATCCATCACATCAAGATGAAACCAATCGGCTTCACTTTCATTAAGCATGTTACAGGCTTCTTCTAATCGTAAAAAATTTGCGGTAAGCAGGGAAGGGGCGATGAGGGGCATGGGTGGTTGATTAGTTAATAAGTTGATCGGTTGCTAAGTTAATAGGTTAATGGTTGTACCAATTAGTTTACTGCGTACTGCCTACTAAAAAACTGCCTACTCCCTACAATCTCTCCGCTGCTTCTTTTGCCTCGCTCATGGTTTTATCTAAAGCATATGCTCTTTCATAATTCGTTTTTGCATCTTGCCGGTTGCCCATTGCCTCTTGTGTTTTTGCCACCCAAAAATAAAAATCCGCAGTAGCAGGGGAAACCTTCTGTCCAGTGGCAAATGCCCGTAAAGCCTGGCTGTATTTTTTTTGCCTGAGCAGGATCTGTCCCTTGTCTAAATAAGCATCTATGAAATTATAATCCGCAAGGTTGGAAGAATCAAAATAGCGCAGAGCTTCCGTTTCGTTGCCAAGATTATTATAGTAAGTGCCTTTTATATACCAGGCACGGGCAATGGTTTCTGTTTTATCGTATTTGAGCAAGGTGTCAGTTAAGGAAAGTGCCTTCGGACTTTTCGCATCGGCATATTCATACGCTAAATCATATGCCAGTTCTTTATCGCGTGGCTGAAGTGAATATGCTTTTTCTAAAAGCGTTAAGGCCTCCTGCCCCTTACCTTGCGCTTTTAAAATTTCCGACTTAATGCTCAGCGCATCTAACTGGCCGGGATACTTTTTTAGCATTGCATCAGCTATTGTAAAAGCCTCTTTGTAGCTTCCTGTTTCCTGTAATTCTCTTGCCTTCGCTATTTGGCTTGTAATGCTATCCATTCTTTTTTCAGCAGCCGGTTTGTTGTCTGTTATTTTATCTGCTGCATCGTTATTACTACAAGAAAAAAATAGCATGCTGAAAACCCCGAAGCTTAAAATGTATCTGCCCATATTTCAAAACTAAAGCAATCAAATATTGCTTATGACAAAAATCTGACGCCGGTAGCTGGTTGTACCGATATTTTTGCAATGCTTTTACACAAGCGCCAAATTCATTTATGAAAATTCTTTTAGCTGTTTTTACTGCCTTCATTAGTTTGCTATCATCATACAATAGTAAATCTGCCAACGGCCAACCTTCAACTTTGACCAATGACACCCTGCTGTATCCAGAAGAGAAGCACTTTAAAAATATTCAGCAGTTAACGTTTGGAGGCGATAACGCGGAAGCTTACTGGAGCTTTGATAGTAAGAGCATCGTTTTCCAGCGGACATCTGTAAAAGATGGTGTGCCCTGCGACCAGATTTTTATGGGTAAAGTGCCGAAGCAAGGAGAAACATTTACCTACAAATTAATCAGCAGCGGAAAGGGACGAACTACCTGCGCTTTTTTTACAAAGGATAACAAGCATATCATTTATGCATCTACATATGAAGGTGGCGAAGCTTGTCCACCAACACCTGACAGAGCCA
>JAQBNG010000212.1 GCA_028288675.1 Flavisolibacter sp.
TTCGTTTTTATAATCAACAGTTACTGTATCAGTCATACGGTGCTTGCCGATGTAAACAACTTCTTCATCTATTGTTTCATCAAAACTTTCAGGGAAATTCTGCGCATAATATTTACTCAATACATCATGTCGTGCAGAGGTTAACCCGTTGCTGCCAATGCCACTATTGTAATCATCTTCGTAGATGGCTTGCCCATAGCTCGCCATGCCAACAATTACATCACCAGCATTGATTTTTTCATTGGAGATAATTTTTGATTTGGGCCAGCGTGCTGCCATTGTTCCGTTTACAGCAATCGTTTTCACCACATCGCCTACGTCAGCAGTTTCACCGCCAAGGAAGGCAATATCAATTCCGTGACTTTGCATTGTATCAAAAAATTCCTGCGAGCCTTCTATCAATACTTTTAAAACCTCGCCGGGAATTCTATTCTTATTTCTATCTATGGAAGAAGAGAATAAGATGTTTTTATAAATGCCCGCACAAAGCAGGTCATCAAGGTTCATTACAATAGCATCCTGCGCAATGCCTTTCCAAACCGAAATATCGCCGGTTTCTTTCCAATACAAATACGCCAGAATACTTTTGGTTCCGGCGCCATCCGCATGCATCACATTCACCCAATCTTTATCACCACCCAATACATCTTCGTAAACCTTGCAAAATGCATTGGGAAAAATTCCTTTGTCAATGTTTTTTGTGGCGGCATGAACTTCTTCTTTCTGGGCGGAGACGCCCCGCTTGGAGTATAACGACATGCGGCAAATGTAAGAAGTAGGCAGTAAGGAGTAGGCAGTAAACAGTAAGTCCTTCACGATAGTTGGCTAACCATATCCAGCGCTTTAGTGCCTACTGCCTACTTCAAACTGCCTACTCTCCTTATCTTAGCGGCTTCCTATGCAGGTACATCGAAACATAGAACAACTTCCGGTATTTAAAAATGCAGTGATCACAATCGGAACGTTTGATGGTGTGCATGCCGGCCACCAAAAAATTATCGCCGCGCTAAAAGCGGAAGCGGCAAGAGTAAATGGCGAAACTGTAATTATTACTTTTCATCCTCACCCCCGTAAAATTGTTAAAACTGCCGATCCACTCCAGTTGATTAATACGCTTGATGAAAAGATAGGATTACTCGCTAATGCCGGAATCAATCATTTGGTTGTGGCACCCTTCACGTCATCCTTTTCTGAATTATCCGCGGATGAATACATCGAAAATTTTTTAATTGATAAATTTCATCCTGCTTCCATCATTATCGGTTACGACCATCATTTTGGTAAAGGCCGAAGTGGAAATTATAGATTATTGGAAGAAAAATCAGCCACTTTCAATTATCGCCTGGTGGAGATCTCAAAACATTTACTGGACGAAATTGGTGTAAGCTCTACTAAAATCCGTAACGCAATTCTGGCAAGTGATATAGTTACCGCAAACAAGCTTCTTGGCTATTCCTTTTTCTTTGAAGGCAATGTTGTAAAGGGAGATCAGTTGGGAAGAACGCTGGGCTATCCAACGGCTAATTTGGAAGTAACAGATGAAGATAAAATACGTTTGGGACACGGGGTGTATGCGGTATATGCAACCGTTAAGGGAGAAAGGAAGAAAGGCATGTTAAGCATTGGAGATCGTCCAACACTTATTGCATCAGAAGAAAAAATTGAAGTGAATATCTTTGACTTTGAGAAGGATATTTATGGCGCAACGTTGCAAGTAACCGTTGAACACTTTCTCCGCCAGCAGGAAAAGTATCCATCATTGGATGTTATGGTTCAACAGCTTCATAAAGACAAAGAAAAAAGCCTTGAACTTTTAGAAGGTATATAAACGATCAGTGCTTCTCTTATTGTAAACCTTAGTGTCCTTTGTGCACCCGTTTTGGAATACGAAGTACACAATGAACCACGACGAAAACAAGGTATGTTTTCAGTTAAATGAAGTAAGTTTTACATTGGCGTTATCATCTTCACCACCATTTCCTTCATCAGTTCTGAATCACCTGTTCCGGCATCGTTCACGCCTAAGTTGCGAAGATTATATTCATACAAAAGCAATAACAGCTTTTCAATTTCTTCATACTTGAATTTAGTTGCGCAGGTCATATATTCTTTTACAAACCAGGCATTTGCTCCAATTGCAGAGGCCACCGTTTTTTCATCTTTTGAAGGCACCGTGTAAACCATCTGCACCTTGCTGAAAAAATTATAAAGTGAAGGAAAAACCAGCTGAAGCGGCGCTGCCTTTGGATTTGCACCAAAATACGTCACGATGCGAATAGCTTTGTATAAATCACGTTGCGCAATGGCCTGCTGTAATTCAAATACATTGAACTCTTTACTTACACCAACAAATTTTTCAATTTCATCCTCGGTGATTTTAGTGGTATTCTTTAAATTCAATGCCAGCTTATCCACCTCATTACTTAGCCGGTTAAGATCGTTGCCTATATGGTCAATTAATAAAAAAAGTGCTTTTTTTGTGATCGTAAAACCTTTGGACTTAATCAACTCACCCGTCCATTCAGGCAAAGCCGTATCATACATTTTTTTAGTGGTCATTAAAGAGGCTTTGTCTTTTAACAACTTCGCCATTTTAGTACGGCCATCTACTCTCTTGCCTTTATATCCAATAAATAAAAGCGTCGAAAGCAGCGGCTTCTCTACATAGCTTTCCAGCTTGTCAATGCCTTTTAAATCCTGCGCTTCTTTAATTATAACTACCTGTCTTTCGGCAAACATCGGGTATCGCCGGCAAGCATTAATCACATCCGGCCATGCTGTATCACGCCCATAAAAAACCGTTAAATTGAAAGCCTTCTCACCTTCCGACAAAATTTGATCTTCCGCATAATCTATCACCTGGTCAATAAAAAAATTTTCTTCCCCTTCAAGCCAGTAAACAGGTTTAAAATAGCCTTTCTTAATATCACTGATTATTTTTTCCGGGGTCATTTTTGTACAAGGTTTAACCAGACTCTGTTATTTTTCTGGCACGGTTTTCGGAACGGTGCGACGAATTCAAAAATACAGTTCAAACCTCACCAATTTTAAAATTCTTAAACTTAAATCATAAGCGATGGCAAACACAAACTATCCGGCAGCCGGCACTCCGCAAAATGAAAGGCAAACGCCAAATAATAACACCCGTAATGTGTTAATCGGCTTACTGGCCGTCGGCCTATTAGGTACATGGGGTTATGTTTTGTACGATAAAAACAAAACCACCCAGGAAATCCAGGTGAAGTCTGCTGAAGTGTCTAATGCAACTACGGGCAGGGATTCTGTACAAACAATTTATAATGAAGCTTTATCCCGCCTTGATTCTTTAGTAGGTTCTAATAACAACTTAAGTGGTGAGTTAAACGACAGGCAATCGGAGATAGTAAAACTGAAAAACCAAATCAACGGAATTATCAAAAACAAAAATGCTTCTGCGGCTGATTTAAGCAGGGCAAGAACATTGATTGGTACATTAAACGGTAAGATAAATAATCTTGAAGCCGAAGTTGCCCGCCTGATGGGAGAAAACCAACAACTGGCAACAACTAACACTGTTCTGACTTCTGAAAAGCAAACACTTCAAACCGACCTGCAAACAACAACAACACAAAAAGAAGAATTAGCACAAAAAGTAGATGTTGGGTCCACTTTCTCTGCTTCTAATATTTCTATCAGGGGTATTGATGAAAAAGGTAATGGCAAGGAAAAGGAAACTACCACTGCAAAAAAAGTAAATAAACTGGTTGTTGCTTTTGATGTAGAAAATCGTATTGCACCATCTGGCCCTGCTGATTTATATGTAATAGTAACCGCACCGGACGGACAGGTTATTTCAAATGCCTCTATGGGCTCTGGTATCTTAACTACACGTGCTGAAGGAGAGCGTCCTTACACTTATAAAAGCGCTATTGAGTATGAGCAAGGAAGCCGTAAAAATGTACAGGTTCCTTTGCGCCAGGAAAAATTTCAAACTGGTAATTATAAAGTAGAAATTTTCCAAAATGGTTTTAAAATCGCCGAAGGTGTGCGCACCCTGAAAAAAGGTGGTTTATTCGGATAGTTCAATTTCCAATTCCAATGATATCACGGACTCTTTCATAAGAGTAGCAAAGCCCCTCCAACAGAGGGGTTTTGCTTTGTGATACTTTCAAAAAGCAAAACTGCTTCTTGTGAAATTTGCATTTTGAAACGAGTTGAAATGATGTATTAATTCAGACCGCTTTCAAATGCGGAAGTCCTATGGTTTATAGCCTGCTTTACAATTATCAATATTAATCAACTTTGTAAATAAAGCAAGGCAGCTATAACAATCGGCTTATATATAATTCCAATGTAAATCAGCCTTCTAAGTTCTTCTCAAAAACAATTTAAAACAGCAATGAAATACGTGAATTAAACTTTAACTTTAGTAACACTTAAACCTACCTGGTGCATAACCCTGTTACTCCTCGTTATAAAAAAAATTGGTTATCCTGTTTTGTAGTGCAAATTTCATTTGCCGCGTTATTTTGTTGCACCATTTTATCATCTGAAGCACAAAACTGTCCTCCTAATATTGACTTTGAAACCGGGACATTTTCTGGCTGGACCTGTTATACAGGTTCAGTGGCAGCAGTAAACGGTGCCAATGTTTTTTCACTTTCACAGTCCGGTGGCCCTATGCAAGACCGGCATACAATGTATAGCGCAGGCTCAGGCGAACTTGATCCCTACGGGAACTTTCCAGTTAATTGTCCTAATGGCAGCGGGCACTCTATTAAATTAGGAAACAATATGGGTGGTGGAGAGGCGGAAGGCGTTTCCTATGAGTTTACAATCCCCGCTAACAAAAATGAATATTCTCTCATCTACAATTATGCGGTTGTTTTCCAGGATCCAAATCACCTGGAATTTCAACAGCCCAGGATGGAAATCGAGATAAAAAATATCACCGATGACGATATCATCTCCTGCTCTTCTTTTAGCTTTTTTCCTTATGGCTCTCTCCTTCCCGGCTTTTATGTATCAGGAAATCCGGGCAATGATGGCACACCGGTATGGTGTAAGAACTGGTCAGCAGTATCTATTAACCTTGATGGTTTAGCAGGAAAAACGATCCGCCTTTTGTTCAGGACAGGAGACTGCACATTCAGACGGCATTTCGGGTATGCTTACCTGGATGTGAACTCAGAATGCAGCAGTGAATTTGTAGGCGCTACTTATTGTAAGGACGACAGTTTAGTAAATGTCACCGCACCTTATGGCTACCAAAGCTATACCTGGTATAACAGCGATTTCAGCCAGGTTCTTGGCAACCGGCAAACACTTACCTTTTATCCTCCGCCGCCATCGGGTACTTTGGTAGCGGTGGAGATAGTGCCCTATAACGGCTATGGTTGCCTTGATACT
>JAQBNG010000043.1 GCA_028288675.1 Flavisolibacter sp.
ATTCTTTTTGTACTTTCTAAACAGTTCAAAGCTCATTTTATATTTTTCTATTTGTTGCTGCTCACGTTCTGGTGTAAAAGCAGCATTCGCATCTTCCGGCTTTCTCTCCCTTGCATCATGTTCTTTAGCATAAACAGAAATATCCAGTTCCGTGATCTGCATCTTTAAACCCAGGTCTGCAAAGCGTTTAAGGGTGCTATCCAGTTGTCCATACGAAGGTTCATTCACGGCCCAATGTGCCTGCAGTCCAACACCATGAATGGGAACACCTGCATCTTTCAGGCCTTTGACTAAGCGATAGATCTTCTCCCTTTTGACAGGACTGATCTCATTGTAATCATTATAAAAAAGCTGCGCATCCGGGTCGGCTTCGTGTGCCCATTGAAACGCTTTGGCAATGTATTCTTCACCGATAATTTGCTGCCATTTTGATGGACGCAGGTACTCATCATGTCTATCAGAGATGGCTTCATTTACAACATCCCAGGCATATATTTTTCCTTTGTAGCGACTAACAACCGTTGTAATGTGATCCTTCAAACGCTGTAGTAAAACCTCTTTGCTTACCGTGTTGCCACCATCAACAAACAACCAGTCAGGGGTTTGTTGATGCCATAACAAGGTGTGGCCCCGCATCTTTAAATTATGACGTTGTGCAAAGGCAGCTATTGAGTCAGCATCCCTCCAGGAATATTCTGTTTCCTTCGGGTGAATGGGGCCCATTTTCATTGCATTCTCTGGTGTAACACTATTAAAATGTTGCAGCACTAAAGCTGCTTCTTCTGTTCTTAAAGCCCTTGGCGAAACTGCCACGCCTATTGGGAAATAGGCGGAGTAATAATCTTTCAAGCCTTTGCTTGAATCAATAGAAGAGGAGGAGGCTGTTTGTAATTGTTTGCTTTCATTACAAGAAAGCAGGGCTAAAAAGCACCCACAAATAAGAATGGTTTTTATCATGGTCTATAATTTTATTATGCTGACTGGTTCTGTAAAAATTAGTATTGTCTATTGAATAGCTTCCGATAAGTATCGCGACCTGTGCGTTGTAAATTCTATTGAGCATTTTGCGACATCTTTAACCTTGTACAAATTACCTTAAGCAATGTATCGCTAGCCCGAAGGGCTTGAATGTGAATAGCCACCGGTAAAACCGGTGGACTACGAACGTTGATAATTAGCGGCAACCCCGAAAGGGGTTGTGTATCCATCTTCTTCCGTTTACCCTGGGTTGCACCCAGGGCTATTCATGTTCAAGCCCTTCGGGCTTGTAAAAAGAACTACAATTTTATCCCACTATTCACATCCATCCTATAAATCCCAGTTCAGATAATGACCAATAGAATTACCGAACGTACAAGAGAGTGACACAACAGACGATGCTATGAAATACCACTGCCGGCTACATAACCTGAACTATTTTTTAAAGAACTATTTTTTAAAATACCGTTCTGCATACTGGATAAACACCGGCCAGTTTGGGGCAGGTGTGTGTCCGCCATTATGCTGGCGATAAGAAATTTCTCCCTCCATCAATCCTGTTTCAACAGCAGGGAATTCTGTTGTGCCCAAATCTTTTTTGCGGAGGAGCTTATACACTGGACCCGCTGCCACCGCTGCCATAAACATTCCTCTTGCATCTACCCAACCGTCGCCTTTATTGCCTGCACTAATGAACACGGGACGTGGCGCACACAAAGCAATAAGTTCATGCGAGTCAACAGGCAGATCATTCCATGTAAGCGGTCCTGCATATTTTATATAGTTGCCCGCCATCCAATGGTACTCACCACTGCTGGCTATGTTTTCAACAATCTCACCGGCATTGCGACGGTGCAACTTTGCACCGGCTGCACCGGATGAAGAAATAAAACCAATAGCGAAACGTGCATCATAAGCCATTGCAACCAATGCCGCTTTTCCATAACGTGAATGACCTTCAATACCTACTCTCTTTGCATCAACAGCCTTATCTGTTTCAAAATAATCCAGCGCCTTGCTTGCACCCCATGCCCATGCTTTTAAGGCACCCCAGTCATCGGCTTTTCGTCCCAGGCCTTTGTTAAGCAAGCCAATAATGCCGCTCCTTAAACCGGCTCCATTATCTGTCTGTATGCTTGTAGGAATGATCACCGCGTAGCCCCAGCCTTTTTGTAAAACCTGTTGTTGCCATGATGGTGGAGCATTCCTTGATGTATCTCTTGGCGGATTAAAACCAGGAGGAAACACAAAAGCTAATTCCATCATAACAGGCACGGCTGATATTGCATTAGCAGGTGTGGTTAGTGTGAGCTGAATATCTACTTTAACCTGCGGATAAGATGTGTTGTCAACATGACCAACCAGTTTTTTTGTAATAACAGGAATGGCTCCATTTGTTTCATTTGCAGTACTCACGACTTCCCATTTCACTGTTGGTAAATTCCTTGGCGTCCGGCCGTACACTTCACGGTCAAAGTCTTCTACTATCTCTGCGCGGCGCAGATTCAACCATGTTTTTGCATCGGTTACTTTCGCCCCATTTTTTAAGGTCAGTGCATCGGGTAAAAC
The DNA here is from genome assembly GCA_028288675.1 of Flavisolibacter sp. Lineage (GTDB taxonomy): Bacteria > Bacteroidota > Bacteroidia > Chitinophagales > Chitinophagaceae > Flavisolibacter. The sequence goes on from JAQBNG010000043.1 coordinate 2,548, forward strand.
AGGGTAGGGGTTAGCTTTGGCTTCATCGTAATTGGCTGCATTAGGCGCAGACGGGTTGTTACCATTTGCACCGGGACGAATAGATGTAATGTTCAACTGCTTTAGCATTTGATTGTAATCCTGTTGGGTGACTTTATTGATGCTGTCACGGCGCAGGCTATCTGCTGGTGACATACGGGATTGCGTGTATCCATCCAATGTCGGCATCAAGCCTATAACAACAAATACTAAAGCTTTTTTCATTTTATTTGTTTGTGCTGTGACTGGTAATTTTTAATCTCTTTGGCAACATCAATCATGGGTGCAATCCATATTTCCTTTTCATTCTGTTTTAAGAATTGCAGCAGTTTATGATGGGCTTCTAATGATATATTAAGTCCATGTTCGCCACCAACTCCATGAAAAAGAAAGACAAGCAGCTTTTTTTCAACCATCGCTTTTTTCACCAGCGCAATTAGTTCATCACCCGATTGACCATTGATCATATAGCTTGGGAGATTGTACAAATTAGCTTTATCTATGGAGAGCATTTCGTTTCTCACCGCCCGGGCTGCAATGAAATCTTTCTTTGAATAATCGATGTAGGCTGTATCACGAATCTTAGTATCGCTGCATGGGAAAGCAAACGTTCTTTCTGTTTTGCCATCTGTTGCATTCAGCAGCATATTCATGGTTTTCATTTCATCGGTAATGCGCCTTACGGAATAATTATTCAGATCATAATCGCGGTTTACAAATTCTCTTCCGGGACCACCGGCGCAAGGATGATAAACAGTGTGGTTGGCTAATTCATGGCCATCTGCTGCAGCCATTTTCCATTTTGGAAGTTGTGCCTGCAAACCACCGAAATAATCGGCGATATAAAATGTTCCTTTTAATCCAACTGAATTTAAAGCAGGAACAGCATTTGTAAGATGAACATTTAATCCATCATCGTACGTTAATACAACAGCGGCTCCCTTGCCATTCCAGGGCAATGAATTGTTTGCCGCGACTGTTTTTGGTGAGATAATTTCTGCTTCAAATGGCGATGCAGGCAAGCCTTCTTTATTATACAGGTTCGCACCTACCGGGTTGTCCGCCCATGCATAGCGTACATACATTGGATTCGCAATAGCTTCATTCCATACAATGATTTTATTGCTATCAATTTTTGCAGCAGCCCACACGAATTTTTTATCTGCACCGGCAATTGCAAAATGAGATAACTCTTCACCATCATTGGTTATTAAGCCGCTACCGGTATTGCTAAATGAAAGAATAATTTTATTTCCATCTTGTGTGGCAGTTCGATACAACGGACCAGAGTGAACAACTTTTTCATCGCTGTAAGCAACATGCTGCGCAGATAAAGCCAATCGCACGCCAACATCTTTTTTATTATCGGGATGAATATCGTTCCACTCACCAAGGTCAATAGCAACGGCCATTCCTGTATTAGGAATTGCCAGGTTCTTGCGTTGACCTTCTCTCAATACGGCCCATCCACTTTCAGCGGGTACATATCGTGCCTCGCCAAAATTGGGTAGTTGCACATATAAAAATGGAACATTGCCTTGCCGCCATCTTGTACGCCAATCGGTAATAAGTGTTGGAAGTAATTTTTCATAATTCGATGGGTCGCTCAAATTGCCTTCGCCCTGGTACCACAATATTCCTTTAATTGAATAATTAGTTATAGGTGCTACCATGGCATTGAATAACGCTGTAGGTTGATAGTCCAACGCTATTCCGTTAGGAGCCTGCTTTGTATCAGCTATAAACACATCACCAACTTTGTATTGCCATTCTCCTTTGAGGTCAAGGGTTTGGCCGCCTGCTGTTAAGTGGTAAGGTTTATCCGGAATAAATCCGCCTTTACCTGCATTATTTATTACACGGATTACAAGGATATTCTTACCAACTTTTAACAAGCCCGCGGGAAGTGTATATCTTCTTTGTGGATATTGATAACCGGTGGTACCAACAAGCTTTCCATTCAGGTATAAAAAGTCAACATCAACAATTCTTCCCATACTGATTTTTGCGGGCATGCCCGTCATAGACGCCGGAACATCAAGTACTTTCCAATACCATACAATGCCATCCAGATCTTTTACTCCCTGGTCTTCCCAATAACCCGGAATATTTATAGGTAGCCAGCCTTTAGGACTGTATGTTGTATCATACCACGGCTTAGCACCCAGTAAGCCTTTGTCCTTAGGCTTTGGGCGACTTGCATTGTAAGCAAACGCCGCACGATTAACACTGTTCACATACGCCGTGTCCTTATTCTTTTGAATGGTACCTAGTGTTGTTGGAAACTCTTTCAGTCCTTCTTCACTAATCCATGCTTCAATAGGCGGGCCGCCCACACTTGCGTTTATTAAACCAATAGGAACACCATATTTTTCATAAATAGTTTTTGCAAAAAAATAGGCGACTGCTGAAAACTGAAGTACATCCTGTGGATTGGCCCACTTCCAATTACCTGTTGGCAAATCATCCTGCGGCTTCCGCAAATCCGTCATTGTTGGAATCCAGAAATGCCGGATCTGGGGATAGTTTGCGGTGACAATGTCTTGCTCATATCGTTCGCGGTGCAATATCATTTGATGCACCATATTAGACTGGCCGGAGCAAACCCATACATCGCCAATTAATATTTCTTTTAGGGTGATATGATTAGTAGCGTCAATATCCATAGTGTAAGGACCACCCGCCTTCATGGATGCTAATTGTATCAGCCATTTGCCATTGTTACCTGATGTTGTTTTGTATGTTTTGTTATTGAATTTGACAGTAACTTTTTCGCCAGCGGAAGCCCAGCCCCAGATGTTTATTTTCTGATCCCGCTGCAGTACCATGCTGTCTCTTACCAAACGTGGTAACCTAACCTCCGCCTTAGCCGAAAGCATTAATAAAAAAGTTGCAAAAAGTAGTAGCGTGTTTTTCATTATCAGCTATGCAATTATTTATTAGCGCTTATTGTTTGTATGGATCCATCATCGTTGTACTTCAACTCAGTAACTTTTACATTACGTAAATGTGTCTTGCCGCTTAGTTGTGTGTCGTGATAGAAAAGCCACCACTTGCCGTCCTTTTCAATGATGGAGTGGTGCGAAGTCCAGCCCTCAACAGGATTTAAAATAATGCCCTGGTAGGTGAACGGTCCGTAAGGCGAAGTGCCGGTAGCATATACAAGATTGTGTGTGTCGCCGGTAGAGTAGGTGAAGTAATATTTGCCATCTTTTTTGAAGGTCCATGCGCCTTCGAAGAAACGTTTATCGTTATTTTTTTCCGTATAAGGCTTTCCATCTTGCCCCAAAACCTGGATCTCTTTTACCGGCCCGGCAAAACTTTTCATGTCGGCGCTTAGTTTGGCGATACGGGGCAGGATCGCTGCTTCGTCAGCCTTGCGATTGCCCTTTGTTGAATCATAGCTGTTGTTATTCCATCGTTGTAATTGTCCGCCCCAAATGCCACCGAAGTACATATAAAAAGAACCATCATCATCTTTGAAAACGCAAGGGTCAATGCTATAACTTCCTTTTATCGGTGCAGCCTCCGGTGTGAATGGACCTTCCGGTTTGCTGCTTGTAGCTACACCGATTCTGAAGACATCTTGTTTGTCTTTTACAGGGAAGTAGAGGTAGTAAGTATTGTTGGCAAACGCTGCATCGGGCGCCCATAATTGGCGACCGGCCCAGGGAATGTTTTTTATGTCAAGAGCCACACCATGATCTGTTACTTTTCCACCAACCGAATCCATGGAAAGAATATGGTAATCCATCATATTGAAGTGGCTGCCCAGGTCATCCTCCGGTGTTCCGGTTGCTGTATCATGCGATGGATAAACATAGATGCGGCCGTTGAAAACATGTGCTGATGGATCGGCGGTGTAGATATGCGAAACAAGTGGTTGCGAAAGATATTCTTTTGTTTTGCTCCCTGTGCTGTCCACCTTTTTTGTCGCGGTTGTTTTACTGGATTCAGTTTGATTGCAGCTAAGAAGCAATAATGAAAATGCTGCTATGGCAATGGAAGATGATGTGCTTTTAGAGAGGTTCATATTTTTAGGTTTGTTAGTAAGTGTGTTGTTTGAAAAAAATTTATTTTTTCGTTTCAGGAGGTCCTAAATAAGATGGTTTCATGCCGCCGAAATCAACTACCAGTTTTTGTAAGATGACTGCCGGTGAGATCATCCAGTACTTCAATACATGCTTTCCCGGCTTGGTAATATTGTGTTCTGATTTTTTAATGATGATGTTATTTGCCACCCAGCCTTCCCATGTTCTTGTATTGTTGTCGTCTTTATTAAGCGTAATGGTCGTTGGCTTTTCATCATCAATACTCACAGCAAATTGTAGCCCTTCATTGTTGTGAAAGTTAAGGGTAGGAGAGAAGTATAGATTGATGCCCGCCTTACCCGTACTGTAAGTATAAAAGTCGTATTCAACATGCGGAGATGCTGCTGTTAATTGCGAAGCGGCAGTGACAGGGAAAGTTGTAATGCCAGAACCTGTTTTGCCAATACCGGGAATCACTTTCCATTTGATATTACCTGAACTGACGGCTTTACTCCAGTGTTCTGCCTCCATTGATACGATGCCATCCAATTCATAGAATGCAGATTTCTTGTTGTTTTCCGGGACAGAGTCTTTTGCTGAAAAGGTTAGTTGATCTTCCATTGGAAGTCCTTCCTCACCTTGAACCACATATTTTACTTCAGGCATTTTATTCATCTCCGGTTGTTGCCAGTAGGTATAGCCAATGTGCGTTTGGCTCATCATGTGTTTCCATTTCCCTTTTGCAACAGTATGATATTGGGATGTGATCAGTGAGTCTTGTTTGTAGTAATATTTTGCATCGTCGGCTTTCTTATTTGCTAATGGACTGTTTTGCCCTGCATATAACCTGTTCCATGCAACAGATCCATACAATTGATGCAAATTGGTCATTGCTTTTACCGGGTGCAACACGAGTTGAAAGAATGCATCTTTATAGTCTGCAGGCAGCAAAGCATTTACTTTCTCCGCAGCCATGTTCAGGTCGTTCCATTCATTTAAAACTCTGCCTGCTTCATCAGCGTCTGCAAAAACTGACATGGGATAGGTGGCGGCATCTAGTAGCTCCGGTTTTCTCCTTGCACTATACTGCGAATACTTGCTCAAAATATCACCAATCTCTTTTGAATACTTTTCTCCAAATTGTTGGGCCGCCCAGACAGTGTAGTAGCTTCTTAAATTGTCTTCGTTCCATTTACCAGGGTTCCATGCATAATCTAAAAAGAAAGACGTTGGCAATTCCATTGGCTTTATATCACCAACGTTTACAATCCAGATTTTATCTGCACCATAGGCATAAGCGAGATGCATTTGCTCCCATACTCTTGCAAGGTTATTTGTATTAAGCCACTTGTAATTTCTTGGTCCGCCTACATAATCAAAATGGTAGTAAATGCCATAACCACCTTTGCGCGGCTTATCAGTCAGCTTCGGCAGTTTACGAATGTTGCCCCAGTTATCATCACATAACAAAAGCGTAACATCATCGGGCACACGCATGCCTTTATCATAATAATCCTGTACCTCTTTATATAAAGCCCATAGTTGCGGTGTTTGTTCTGCAGGCTTGCCGGTAACTTCAGAAATAATACTTCT
>JAQBNG010000004.1 GCA_028288675.1 Flavisolibacter sp.
ATGTATTCGCAGGCCAGCGAAAAATCCAACCATAATCCGGTCTCTGAGTTTTCACTATCGGCATCGGTATGCTTGCTCACAAAATGCGCCTCATATCTTCTTTTTCGATAACCTTCTGCCATGTTGGAGCAGACAGCCCTTGATGAACGCCTCATTTGCCCTGTTAATCCAAACATTTCTTCTTTAGGAAATCTTTTAGTGATTTTAAAAATTTTGATGGCAAGCGAAAATGCTTTCTGATAGGCAATCAAATTTTTAAAACTCATAATTTTATTTTGCAAGCTTTGATTTTACTGCCTACTGCCTACTACATTTATCGTCCCATCCACCCGCCATCAACCGTAACAATCGTTCCGTTCACATAATCTGAAGCAGGCGAAGTAAGAAATACAAAAGCTCCGGCCATGTCTTCCGGTGTGCCCCACCTTGCAGCCGGTATTCTTGATAAAATAGAAGCGCTGCGTTCAGGATCATCCCGCAATTGCTGTGTATTATCTGTAGCGATATAACCTGGTGCCACACCATTTACTGTTATACCTTTTGATGCCCATTCATTAGCGAATGCTTTTAATAAAGAAGACACAGCGCCTTTAGATGCAGCATATCCCGGCACATTAATGCCACCCTGGAAAGAAAGCAATGAACAAGTGAAAACAATCTTGCCATAGCCTTCTTCTATCATCCGCTTACCAATTTCACGGGTTAAAATAAATTGAGCATTGAGGTTAATATTAATAATGTTATCCCACATGTCATCAGGATGTTCTGCCGCAGGCTTACGCATAATGCTGCCGGCATTATTGATCAGAATATCAATGCGGGGATGATCTGCTTTAACCTTTTCAATAAACCTGTAAAGGCTTTCCCTGTCCGAGAAGTCAACGGAATAAGGATAGAAATTTTTACCCTTGCCCTTCACTTCTTTTTCCACTTCGCTGCCTTCCGATAATTGTGTGCCGGTGCCAATAATGTCAGCGCCTGCTTCGGCTAATGCAATGGCTATAGCTTTACCAATGCCACGGCTGCAACCTGTTACTAAGGCCAGTTTATTTTCTACTCTAAAATTCAGCATATATTTTATTGAAGCGAGCCAATTGCTACCGGGTCCATATCGGTAAACACCATATTTTCCCCGGCCATAGCCCAGATGAAAGAATAATTTGCAGTAGCGGTTCCGCTGTGGATGCTCCATGCAGGCGAAACAATTCCCTCTTCATTATTTAAAAACAGGTGACGGGTTTCATGTGGTTCGCCCATAAAGTGAATTACACGTTGGTTCTCTGGTAAGTCAAAATAAAAATAGGCTTCCATTCTCCTGTCATGTGTATGTGGCGGCATGGTGTTCCAGATACTGCCTTGTTTAAAATTGGTAATGCCCAATACTAACTGGCAACTTTTTATACCATCGTTATGTATGTATTTATTAATAGTGCGGTGGTTGTTATTATCAAGACTTCCTAACTCGGCAGGCAAGGCTTCAGCAGGCTTCATCAATCGTGTAGGATATTCGGCATGAGCAGGAGCGGAGAAGAGAATAAATTTTGCAGGGTTAGCCACATCGTTGCTTTTAAAGCGAATGTCCTGTTTACCTTTTCCAACATATAAGCAATCCAGTTTTTCCATTGAAAAAGCCTCACCATCAACCGTTACAACGCCGTTGCCTCCAATGCTGACAACACCCAACTCCCTGCGGCTTAAAAAATAATCAGCTTTAAGTTCGTCATACGTTTCCAGTTTCAGTTCTGAATTTATTGGGAATGCTCCACCGATGATCATACGGTCGTAATGCGTATAAGCAACTTCTATTTTATCGGGAGATACAAGGTTATTAAGCAAAAATTTTTCTCTTATTTTTTGCGTGGAGTAGGCTACAAAATCTTCGGGGTGAACCTGGTGAATGACTCTCATTAAATTATGTTTTAACTGTTGTTCTATTGCTGCTAATGTAAATGATAAATGATTGTAAGGAGCAACTGATTTACGGAAACGTTCCCGAAGATTTAAGAGGAAGCCGCTTACTTAATAGCATCAAATTGCTTAAGCGTTTTGTCCATCAACGCGGCAATTTCTTCATTGCAAAGATTATTGATGCTGCCTTCATGCGTATGCGCTAAAGGCTTTGTTGTATCGAAGTCAAAAGCTCCTTTTTCAATTCTTTCTCCAACTTGTTTATAAGCTTCACGGAAAGAGGTTCCTTTATTGACCAGTTCGTTGACTGCCTCCACACTAAACAGGTAAGTATATTTTTCATCTGTCAAAATATCTTGTTTCACTTGTATGTTCGATAGCATTAGCACTGACAACTGCAGGCAGGACTTTAATTCTTCGATAGCAGGAAAGAGAATCTCCTTTGTTAGTTGTAAATCGCGGTGATAACCTGAAGGAAGATTATTTATGAGTAATGTAATTTCATTAGGCAGCGATTGCATGCGATTGCACTTAGCTCGTATTAGTTCAAATACATCAGGGTTTTTTTTGTGCGGCATAATACTGCTGCCGGTTGTTAGTTCAGGTGGAAAAGAAATGAAACCAAAATTTTGGTTGAGATACAGGCAGCAATCCATTGACAGTTTACTTAGCGTTGCAGCGATACAACTTATACCCATTGCCACCACTTTCTCTGTTTTACCACGGGTCATTTGTGCATAAACAGAATTATAATTCAGTGTTTCGAAGTTGAGCAGTTCAGTTGTCCGCTTTCTATTCAAAGGAAATGAAGAACCATAGCCGGCACCACTTCCCAATGGGTTTTTATTGGTGATACGGTATGCTGCCGCCAGCATTTCCAAATCATCAATAAAACTTTCCGCATAAGCGCCAAACCATAAACCAAATGAGGAAGGCATGGCAATTTGCAAATGCGTATAGCCGGGAAGCAGCACCTCTTTATACTTTTCACTTTGAGCAATCAGTAAATCAAAAAGTTCTTTTACTTCATCTTTTATAGAAAGTATTTCAGCACGCAGGTACAATTTAATATCAACCGCCACCTGGTCGTTACGGCTTCTGCCGCTATGAATTTTTTTACCAATATCTCCAATGCGTTCGGTTAGTAAAAACTCTACTTGTGAATGCACGTCCTCTACATCATTGGTGATTGCAAATCGCCCATTGCTTATTTCGGCAGCAATTTCTTGTAAAGCCTTTACTGCGATTTCCGATTCTTCTTTAGTCATTAAGCCAACTTCGCCAAGCATAGTAACGTGTGCAATTGAGCCCTGCACATCATACTTGGCCAGTAAAATATCAAACTCTTTATCCCGCCCAACTGTAAATTTTTCAATCAGTTCAGAAGTGGAAGTATTTTCTTTTTGCCAGAGTTTCATTACACGAATTTTTAAACACGAATTTTATGCACGAGTTACAACAGAACCTGTTCTAATAGTTTTATGTAGTCTATAATTCCATTTCTTATTTCATCTACATAAATATATTCATTCGCCATATGGCTTCTTGCCGAATCACCGGGACCGATCTTCAACGCAGGAAAAGGCATTAAGGCTTTATCGGAAGTAGTAGGTGAGCCATAGTATGTTTTGTCTAAAGCTAATCCTGCTTTTACAAGCGGATGGTCTAATGCAATAGCCGATGATTTTAATCGTGTACTTCTTGGTATTACCTCACTTTGCAAATTGTCCTTAATTGTTTTCAACACGTCCTCCAGAGTATACAATTCGTTCACCCTTACATCTACCACAAACCTGCATTCTGCCGGAACCACATTATGCGCTTTATTTTCTGTTTCAATAGAAGTGACCGACATCTTCGCGGAGCCAAGCAGGGCCGAGATATTTTCAAATTGATAACCTTTTATCCAATCAATATCCTTCATCGCTTTATAGATCGCATTATCTCCTTCTTCCCTTGCTGCATGTCCAGCCTTGCCTTTTGCTACGCAATCCAGCACCATCAGGCCTCTCTCGGCCACCGCCATTTGCATCATAGTCGGCTCACCTACAATTGCGAAATCAACCGAGGGCAAATACATAAGCGCATCCTGTATTCCATGTGCACCGGATATTTCCTCTTCTGCAGTGGCAGCAAAAACCAGGTTATACCTGAGATTTTCTTCGCTATAAAAATGCAGGAAAGTCATCATCAGAGACACGAGGCAACCTCCTGCATCATTACTGCCTAATCCATATAACTTGCCTTCTTCAATTGTTGGTAGAAAAGGATCTCTTGTATAATTAATATTTGGCTTAACTGTATCGTGGTGCGAGTTTAAAAGGATCGTTGGCCTGGCTTCATCAAAGAACTTATTCTTTGCTAATACATTATTTCCAACTCTTGTTACTTCCACACCTTTATCAAACAAATTTTTGGTAAGATAGCTGGCAGTTTGCCCTTCGTCTTTACTGAATGATGGCAGCCTGATAAGTTCTGATAAAACTTCAATGGCTTCTTTGTGGACCGTATCTGTTTGGTTACTCATTAACGATGCTTGTTCCTGATTTACCTGCTATCAAATTTTGTAAGTTTTCTGCTTTACCAATTATAACTTTTTTCACGCCGTTTTTTAATGCAGCAAAAGCGTTATCTAATTTCGGCAGCATTCCGGCAAACACAAGGCCTTTTTCTTTTAGATCTTTATACTTCTCTTTATCTATTCTTTCTATCAAAGAACTTTCATCCTCTGCATCTAAAAGCACACCGCTTTTTTCGAAAGAATAAATAAGATGTACTTCAAAAAAAGAGCTTAATGCCTTTGCAATTTCCTGTGCAATAGTATCAGCATTGGTATTGAGCAATTGTCCTTTGCCATCATGCGTGATAGGAGCTATAACAAGACATAAGTCGTGCTTTAATAATGAATGGAAAAACTCTTGGTTGACTTCATCTATATCACCCGCAAACCCATAATCTACAGTTCCGGAAATGATTCTTTTATGGGCAAGAATGGCGTTTCCGTCGGCCCCGCTTAATCCAATTGCATTGCAACCGTT